>DASYBA010000191.1:0-8054 GCA_036501005.1 Candidatus Xenobia bacterium
TCCTCCTCGTGTCGGGTCAGAAGCCGGAGGGTCTGCAGGCCTTGCAAACGCTGGCCCGGCAGGCTGACCAGGAGCCCAAGACGTGCCGCTGGGGCCAGGGGTCCTACTTTGACGACGAGTGGGGTCAGGGGGCGCTCTGGCTGGGCCGCTGGGCGGATGCCCAGGAGGCCTTCTCGGAAGGCCTGGCCCACGAGCACGGCAGCATCGTCTCGTGCCTGGGGCTCGAGGTGGTGGCGGAGAAACAAGGCAACACCGCGCTGGCGCGACAACTGGCCGCCCGGGCCCATGCCATCTGGAGCGATGCGGACCCCGGAGCGACGAAGAAGCTCCTCTCCCGTTTGCGCCAGGTGGCCGCCGGCAAGGCTTTTCCCTTCTAGTCTTCGACCAGGTTGCGCAGCCGTTCGAGGGCTTCGTCCCACTGGTGCGAGATGACGTCCAGATAGTCGCGGGCTTCTTGCAGGCGGGGGTAGGACAGGGCCCACACGGTCTCCCGGCCCCGCTTCTCGCCGTGCACCAGCCCGGCCTCCTCCATGACGCGCAGGTGCTTGGTGACTGCCTGACGCGTCAGGGGGAGGCCGTGGCTGAGTTGGGTGATGGACAGCGGACCCCGCCGGCGCAGGCGATCGACCAGCCGAAGCCGGGTCTCGTCGCCTAGCGCCGCGAAGACGTCAGCTTCTGGCAACATATTCGCCCAGCACGGGGAGGATGATGTTCCAGCCCCCGCTGTTGCTGGCGAACGCCTGGGCCCGTCGCTCCAAGGGGATGCCGTCGAAGCCGGACTCGGTGAGGGTAAGCTGGATGCCCTCCGGAACCTCGTCCAGAACGAACGCTACCAGGGTGGTCGGCTCCTTGGAGTAGTCGACCTTCGGATCGGTGGCATTGGGGTGCCAGCGCAGTGAGAAGAAGCGCTCCGGTTCGACACGGTCGATGATCATGGTGCACTTCAGATCCTCGTGATTCTTTTGCTTTTCTGCCACTTCGGCGTTGGCTTTGGTCCCGACCACCGTGCCATGGCAGGTCCGCCCGGGGGTAAACGGGCCGTCGAACTGGATGCCGAACCAGTGGCCGAACTCGGCCGGGTCGGTGATCGCCCGCCAGACACGGGCCCGCGGCGCCTTGAGCAGAATGGTCTTTTCGATGCGGTCAGTCATGTGTTATGCAACCTCCTGGCTGCATTTATACCATGGTCTGGTAGAAAGCGCAACCCCCTGGTTGCGTAAATTTCCGGGGAGATCCAAAGCCCAGGTGTTGCCAACCCATGGGTATGAGACACTATCGGTTCCATACGGGCCGATATTTTTGCGGGCGAACGGTATACCGGGAGCCGGCGAAAATATCGAGGTGCGGAATACCGATATGACAGTGTTGCAAGAGGCCGACTGGCCAGGTATCGCCCGACGGCTGGACCTGGACTTTGTCGTCCTTCACGGATCCCAAGCCAAGAACCGTGCCAGGCGGAACAGCGACGTGGACCTCGCGGTCATGCCGACAGGCCATGGCGACCCAGACGACGTCGGGGCGCGACTGATGGGTGAGCTGGGCACCGGCAATATAGACCTGACCTGGCTCCCCAACGCTTCTTGGTTGCTGGCGTGGCAGGTTTCGGAGGGGCAGTTGCTCCATGAACGGCAGCGGGGGGCTTATCACGCGTGGCAGCTTTACGCCTGGCAGCGGTATGCCGATAGCGAATGCTGGCGCAGGCTGGACCGGGCTTTTTTCAACCGATACGTGCTAGGAGCGTGGGCATTGGACAAGGCATTGCTGCAGCGGAAGCTGAACGCCATGGTACCTTACCTGCGGGACCTGGAAGCCCACCTACCCCCAACCGCCCATGAATTCGAAGCCGATCCCTATGCCGTCGAGCGACTCTTGCAGCTCCTGGTCGACGCAGCGGTCGCCATCAACACAGAGGTGGCCCAAAGTGTCGCCCAGATTCCACCCTCTGACGACGACAGCTCGTTCTATTCCATGATCCGCTGCCGATGGATCGACGACGAAATTGCTCACGCCTTGGCTCCGCTGGCCGGCCTCCGCAACCGCCTGGTCCACCAATACGAGGATGTCGACCTGGCCCAGACCTGGCAGAAGACCCAGGCCTCCCTTCCCTATTGGCACCGCTACCTGAAGTCCGTCTCAGCCCACCTCTGAAGGTCCACCAGGACAGGGTACGGAAGACCCGCTCGTGACGGTCGTTCCCGCCGCTCCCGTTGTCGACGGCTACGTGATCCTGGACCTGCTGGGCCATGGTGGGTCCGGGCGCGTCTATCGCGCGCAGGACCCCGAGGGCGAGGTCGTGGCGCTCAAGATCCTGGAGATCGGCAACCTCACGGCGGCCGACGAGCGCCGCTTCCTGCAGGAATTCCGACTGGCCGCCAGCCTGGTGCACCCCAACGTTCTGCCCGTCTACACTTGTGGGGCCACCCAGGGGGTGCCCTACTTCACCATGGAGTTTCTTCCGGGCGGCCACCTGCGAGAAGATTTTGCCCGCCATGGGGGCCCCGGCCCGCACTGGCTGGGTCGCCCCGACACGCGAGAGCGATTTTTCGCCATTGTGGCAGGCGTATTGAACGGCCTGTCCTGCATCCATGCCCAGCGCATCGTGCATCGGGATCTCAAGCCGGAGAACATCCTCCTGGCCGCCGACGGCACGCCGCGCATCATGGACTTCGGCCTGGCCCGCAGCCTCGAAGCCTCCGTGCGCCTGACGACCGCCCACACCATCCTGGGGACCATCGCCTACATGTCTCCCGAGCAGGTCTCCTCGGCCGACGTAGACCCCAGAAGCGATCTGCATGCCCTCGGCATCATCTTGTACGAATGGTTATCCGGCGGGCTGCCTTATCACACCACCGACCTGGGGCAGATGATCACGCAGATTCTGAGTGCCGCCCCCATGCCGCTGCACCTGGTGCAGCCGGAGATTCCCTTGGGGCTGAGCCAGTTCGTATCGGATCTGCTGGCCAAGGATCCGAACGGTCGCCCAGCCAGCGCTGACGCCGCTCTGCAAGCCTGGCACCTGGCCTGCCAGGACCTCACGCCGCAGGCGCGGGCGGCCCGCCCGGTGCCGGTCGAACCGACCCCGGCATTTTTCGAGCCCGTGTTCGTGGGTCGAGAGCTCGAGATGGACCGTCTGCGGTGCCGCCTCGATACGCTTCGACAGCACCAGGCCAGCCTGGTCTTCATCGGAGGCGAGTCGGGGGTGGGCAAGACGCGACTCAGCCTGGAACTGACCCGCATGGCCCATCTGCGGGGCATTCCGACGCTGGAGGGGCGTTGTTTCGAAGACGTCGACGTGCCGTTCGAGGCCTTCCAGCCGGTCTTGCGCCAGGCCTTGAAGGGCGTGCCCCAGGAGTTCGCCGAGCAGGCCGGCGCCGTGCTGGGGGCCGTCCTGCCGGAGCTGGACGTGCCCGAGACGGAGCGCACCGACAAGTTCCGCCTGCTCGAGACCATTTTGCGGTGCCTGGAGATGAAGGCGTCGGCCAGTGGGCTCCTCGTCATCCTGGACGACTTGCAGTGGGCCGACAAGGAGACCCTGGGCCTGTTGAACTTCATGGCCCGGGCGCTGTTCTTTGCCGCCGAACCCCGCGCCGACCTCATGATCGTGGTGACGTATCGAACCGAGGAAGTGACGCCCGATCACCCTCTGGAACGCCTGATGGTGGGGCTTAAGCCCAGTAAGCATATCGAACGGGTGACCCTCTCCCGTTTGGAGAAGCCAGATATCGAACGACTGGTCAAGTCGATGTTGGGCGGTCGGGCGGCGCCCGAGGGCCTGCTGGAACTTCTCACCCACGAATGCGAGGGCAACGCCTTCTTCGTGGGAGAGTTCCTCAAGGCCATGCTGGCCGATCACGTCCTGACGGTGCAGGGCGGGGAGTGGTGCCTGCGGTCGCAGGCCATGCGGTGGAGCCCGGGTGGGGGCAATATCGGAGTGCCCATTACCATCCGTGACGTGGTGCGGCGGCGGCTCTCCCAGTTGTCGGCCGGCGCCGTCGAGGTGTTGCGTCTTTGTTCGGTCATCGGCAAGGAGGTGCCGTATGCCGTGTTGCAGGGGGCCTGGACTCGCCCCGAAGACGAGCTGCTCGAAGCCGCCGAGGAGCTCATCACCGGACACCTCCTGGTGGAGCTGCCCCGACGGGACGCGGTGACATTTTACCATGCCCAGATCCGTGAGGTGGTGCTGGAAGACATGCCGCACCTTCGCCGCCGGGCCCTCCATCGCCGGGTGGCCGAGGCCCTGGAACAGTGGGCCGATACGTCCTTGGAGCCGCACCTTTTCGATCTGGCCCACCATTATACCGTCGCGCAGGTGCCGGAGCGAGCGGTGCCTTACCTGTTGCGGGCCGCCGACCAGGCCTTCAACGCGCACGCCTACGAGAGGGCTCGGCAGAGCCTGGAGCAGGTCTTTGAAATGGGCGTCATCGGCACGGCCGAGCGGGTGCAGGCCGAGGAGAAGCGGGCCCAGTGTCTGCTTTTGTCGGGCGAGTATCGGTTGGCCCGGGAAGTCTACCAGGAACTGGAGACCCGCACCGCAGGGGTGGAGAAGGCGGCCATCCTGCGGCGCATGGGCCGAGCCTGCGAGGCTTTGGGCGAGCACGACCGGGCCCTCGAATGCTACCACGCGGGCCTGGCCGCGCTGGGCGAAAAGCTCAAGCTGCGGTCGAATGCCCCGCTGGGCGACGCGGTGGGTCGGTTACGGCGGCTGCAAAAAGCCACCCGGCCGCAAGAAGCCCCGGAAGACGAGATGCACCGGCTCATCGAGCTGCGCCGGCTCTACGATCAGATGATCCAGACTTACTACTTCGCCCGGGTGGAAAAGCGTCTGGCCCAGGGGCTCGAGCTGGCGCTGCGCCACCTCAAGGTGTCGTTGACGGTGGGGCGGCCCGCCGACATTGCCCAGGCCTGGCTGACGGCGGCCTTCATCCTGCACCACGTGGCGCTGGAGACAGGCTCTGAAGAGACGGCGGAGGCGGCGCTCGGGTGCCTGGAGCTGACGCTGCAGCACGCCAACGAGCTGCCCGTGTCGTCGCTCAAAGCGCGCCTTTTGCGGGAGGTTGGATACTGCCTCTTCGTCAGCGGCGAGATGCCCAGAGCCCTGACCCTCTTGGACTCCGGTCTCGACATTGCGCGGCGGCTGAATGACGTCCTCGGCATCATTCCCAACTCGGCCATCCTGGGCATGGTGTTGTGGACCCAGGGTAACCTGGCGCGGGCTGTCGACGTCGTGAACCTGTCGCTGTCTCGCTCCCGCACGACCGAGAACTCGACCTTCGCGGTGCTGGCCTGGCTGCGCCTGGCGAGGGTGGACCTGGTGCGACACCACTTGGACCAGGCCGAGGACATGTGGCACAAGGCGGCCGCCGGGCGCCTCCCCGGATGGGGGGAGCTCAGCCTGCCGGTGCTGCTCCTGGACTACGTGCGGGGGTGCCTGGACGCTGAAAAGGGGGACTACGACGGGGCCATGCGGCGCCTGCAGGCCAGCCGCCAGGCCTTCCGCGACGCCGGCATCTCACGTTACGACCGGATGCAGTTGAATTTCGATACGGCCATGTACGGCATGGATGGGGGACGGGACATGGGCGAGGTCGTCCAGGAGACGTCCCGACTGGCCCGGGGGGCCTATCTCGAGGGCATGGCGAAGATTCTCGAGGGTCGCCAGCACGGTTCTCGAACCCATTTCGAAAGCGCTATCGAACTGCTCCGACCGATAGACTGCCCGCGTCTTTTGGCCATCGCCCTGGTGACGGGAGGCAGCACCGTGGGCGACCGGGGCTGGGTGGAAGAAGGCCAGCGTCTGGCCCGAGAGCACGGCTACGCCTACCTGGTCTGACGATAATTGAATATCTCTGGACAGCGGCCGGGCCCGTGTGGTACCATCCGCCGATGGGGGATGGATAGAGAGGTTGTGCACGGTGTCAAACAATTTGCAATGGACACGTTTCTGGCTAGCGCTTGCGGTCTTGGCCTGGCTGGCCGGGGTGGCCAAACCGGCTGCAGCCACGCCCCACACGTACTGCGTGTGCTTTGAGATCAAGGAGTGCAGTTGTCCCGCTGATTTTTCCGTCGACTACGTCATCGCCCAGGGTTCTTTGAACTTTGGCCAGCTCCACTGGTGTCAGGGCGGCCAGACCTGGACGTGTGGTGGCCTGACGATTCCGGGCACCACGGTGACCATCAACGGTCGCTGTGCCCAGGTCCAAGGTCCACTGTCGCTGTGTGAATGTAGATTTTCTGTGACCCCCACCCTGTTGTTCGTGCAGAATGGGGGGGTGACTCTGGGTTGCTATTTCTGTTCACCAGCGAACACTCAGGCAGTCAATGGCCCGGCTTGCTGTACGGTCGGTGGCAGTGGCGACGCCGCTGCCGACGGTGACAACAACGGAACCCAGTCCGGCGGTATCAAGACCTTCGTCTTGGCCAATTCTGGCGGCTCCGGGGGCGGGCATTTCGAACTTCTGTTCCAGCCAGCCAGCGCCCCGGAGGTCGACGTCGACGGGGCGGCTTTGCCCATCGGCATCATCGTCAGCGGCCTGGCCTTGGCGATGGAACGGAGTCGCCGTCGCCGAGTCTTCTGACGCAAGGCGCTACACTGCGGAATTGAAACATCTCCGTCACGGGGCAACAGGGGAGGGGCTTGTATGGGATTCCGATATAGACGTTTCTGGCTAGGGGTGGCGGTGTTGGCATGGCTGGCCGGGTTGTCTGGACCGGCGGCGGCCACCCCCCACGAGTATGGTGTCTGCTTTGAGACCATGAGTGCAGTTGTCCCGCTGACTTTTGCATCCGTATGCGGTTTTCGGGCAGTGCCGGGTTTCCGGAAGTTGTCTGTTTGGAGTCGGCGTTCTCCGCTGGTGTCACTGCAATGACACCTGGAAATGTGTCCGGGGGTTTGGGTGCTGTCGGAATGTAACTTTCAGTGTCACACCTCGTTGCTCGTGCAAGATGGGGAGAGTCCCCCCGGTTGCTCTTTCTGTTCAACCCAGCCGTGAGTGCTCCCGAAGTGGACATCGATGGGGCGACTACGCCTGTTGAGGCTTGCTGTGCCCCTCTTGGATGGCCGGGGCGTTCGGATCGTAGGGCACACCCGTCATGCGTTCCTTGATGTGGCCCATCTCCTCGTGCAGGTCGCGGGTCAGTTCAGTGACGGCTTTCTCGGGGCCGTACTGATCGACGTAGGGTTGCACGGCAATGGGCTTGCCCACCACCAGGTGGGCGACATCCCGATTGCGGAACCCCCGGGCCAGCCGCAGGATGCCCCACCCGCCAGCCGCCGCGGCTGCCACCCCGAGGACGGGGGCGGCGGGCAGCGCGACCACGGCCAGGGTGGCCAGACCTGCGGCGGCGGCAGCCCCCAGCAGGCCCCCTCCGATACGGGCGCCGAGCTTCTTGACTTCATCCATCTTGACTTCCCCGTGCACGAAGTGGCCAGCGAGCGCCCCACCTAGCGAGGCACCCAAGGCAGCCCCGCCGACCACGGCAGCCACGACGGGGGCTCCCACCACCGCAGCAGCGGCCAGGGTGCCAGTCAGGGCGCCCGCAGCCAGTCTCCCGGCCAGGCGTTCGTGGCCGTGGACCGCTTTCGCATCGGCAGGGTGGTAGTCGTACACCATCGGCACGATGCTGTCGGCATGACCCTTGACCGCCATGGCGGCGGCGCCCAGCCGGAGCGCGGGAATCGTCTTGGCGTCATGGTGTGTGCCGCCGGACGGGGCGATGCTGATCGCCTTGCCTTGTTCGAGCACTTCAATACTGTGAGCCATGGGTGTGGACCCCGGCTGGTCTCGGTCGACGGGGAAGGCCCCCATCCAGGTGGCCAGCTTACCCATGGGCCCGACGAAGAGTTGCTTCTTGGCCATCGAACGGCTGTCCCGGTCGATTTCCTTATAATTGATCAGCGGCTCGAGCATGGATGGATGGTCGTAGGCGTACACCACCGCGCCATCGGCCTTGTCCAGGTTCTCAGTGCCTTCAGCCTCGACCCGGACCATCATCGGCAGGACAACGCCGACCGCTCTCTTCATCGCCTTGGTATGCGCCGGATGCGATTTGCCATC
>DASYBA010000192.1:0-9064 GCA_036501005.1 Candidatus Xenobia bacterium
AATGCCATTCGAATCGATATCGAACGTCACCTCGATCTGCGGCACGCCTCGGGGGGCCGGGGGCAGCTCGGACAGCATGAACTTTCCGAGCGTGCGGTTGTCGGACGCCATTTCACGTTCGCCCTGCAACACGTGCACCTCGACCGCCGGCTGGAAGTCGGCCGCGGTGGTGAACGTTTCGGTCTTGGTGGTCGGAATGGCCGTGTTGCGTGGAATGAGCTTCGTCATGACGCCGCCCATGGTCTCGAGGCCCAACGTCAGTGGGGTCACGTCGACCAGCACGATGTCCTTGACCTCGCCCGACAGCACCGCAGCCTGCACCGCAGCACCCAAAGCCACGCACTCGTCCGGATTGATGTCCTTGTTGGGCTCCTTGCCGAACAGCTTGCGCACGAAGTCGACGATCATCGGCAGACGGGTGGAACCGCCCACCAACAGAATGCGGTCGATCTTGTCGGGGCTTAGCTTGGCGTCGTCCATGGCCCGCAGCGTGGGCCCCTTGCAGCGGTTCACCAGGCTCTGGCTCAGTTCTTCGAACTTCGCCCGGGTGATGGTGACGTCCAGGTGCTTCGGACCCGACGCATCGGCCGTGATGAACGGCAGGTTGATGTTGGCCTGGAACACCGAGGAGAGCTCAATCTTGGCCTTCTCGGCGGCATCTCGAAGACGCTGCAGGGCCATGCGATCCTGCCGCAGGTCGACGCCGTTCATGCGCTTGAACTCGGCGGCGACGTAGTCGACGATGACCGAATCCCAGTCGTCGCCGCCCAGGTGGGTGTCACCGGAGGTCGACTTGACTTCGAACACGCCCTGGCCGATCTCCAGAATCGATACGTCGAACGTGCCGCCGCCCAGGTCGAACACCAGCACGGTCAGCGTCTGGTCTTGCTTGTCCAGGCCATACGCCAGCGCAGAAGCGGTCGGCTCGTTGATGATGCGGAGCACCTCGAGACCGGCAATGGTGCCGGCGTCCTTGGTGGCCTGCCGCTGCGAGTCGTTGAAGTAGGCGGGCACGGTGATGACGGCCTGCTTGACGGTCTCGCCCAGGTAATGTTCCGCGTCGGTCTTCATCTTCTGCAGGATCATGGCGGAGATTTCCTGCGGGGTGTACTTCTTGTCGTCGATAGGCACTCGATAGTCGGTGCCCATGTGACGCTTGATGGAGGTCACCGTGCGATCCGGGTTGCTGATGGCCTGGCGCTTGGCCAGTTCACCGACGAGGCGCTCGCCGGTCTTGGTGAAGGCCACCACCGACGGCGTCAGCCGGTTCCCCTCGCTATTGATGATCACCGTGGGCTTGCCACCTTCCATGACCGCGACCACGGAGTTGGTCGTGCCCAGGTCGATTCCCACTACTTTTGGCATTTACATGTCCTCCTTGAATCCTAAACAATAACGCTTTCGTTGCGGGCAACCTTCACCAGGCTGGGGCGCAGGACGCGCTCACCTAGCTTGTAGCCCTTCTGGAACTCTTCGAGCACGGTCTGGTCGGGCACGTCGTCGCGATCCTCGCTGGTCACCGCATGGTGCAGGTTCGGATCGAAGAGGGCGCCCTGCGCCGTAATGGCCACCAGGCCCTCCTTGGTGAACGTCTCTCGCATCTGGCGGAGCACCAGGTTGAGGCCCTCCAAGAGTGAGTCGACGTTGCGCGTCGTCTTGGCGGCGTCGACGGCTCGCTGCAGGTTGTCCTGCAGCGGCAGCATGGCCTCCAGAATGCGCTCCTTGGCCAGCAGGCGCATCTCGTCTTGGGCATTCTGCTGTCGGCGTCGGTAGTTCTCGAAGTCGGCCTGGGTCCGTCGGATCTGCTCCTTGAGGCCCCGAATCTCGTCTTCGGCACTGGTCTGCTCGCTCTCGGCCGGGGTGGCCTTCTCGTCGGCCTCGCTCACCGGTTTGGACGGTGGTTCAAGGACCGGCTTGTCTTCCGGTTGGTTCAATGCGGATAACACCTCCTCGTTCACCCAATGCTATCGATTGAGGCTGTACGTGTCAATGGAGTTGAGTCTACTGCAGTCAACAAAGCTAATGGTGGTGAGTTCCGTAGGCAGTGTTAGACTTGTGTTAGAGGGCCCCCGAGGGCTCCGCCTCGAGCGCCTACCTCCACGGCTCCGCCCCCCTCGCTGCGCTGGGGGCCCCCCGTGCAAGCACTTTCCGCATCACTGCCGAATTACCCCGAAATGGTTGCCATTGCCCGAACCCGTGTGACAGTTCCGCCCCCGCTGGCCCGTCTCCACGCCCGTCCCCGCCTGCTGGCCCGCCTGGATGCCATGCAGCGTTCTCCCATCGGCGCCGTCGTCGCCGGCTCGGGCTACGGCAAGAGCACGGTCGTCGCCCAGTGGGTGACCGATCGGCACATGCCATGCGCGTGGTACGCCATGGTGCCCAACGATGACGAGCCGTATCGGTTCGTATCGCATCTTCTGGCCGCCGCCGCCGAGCTTCACGTCGACGGGCCCCTCTCGGAACTTTTGTCCAGCGGCTTCACCGCCGACCGTTGGCGCAGCGCCCTGGACGTCGCCCTCAATGCCCTGGCCGAATTCGGGCAGCGCTGCGTGGTGGTGCTGGACGACGTGCACCACCTCCGGGAGCCCGCCGCGGTCGAGGCTCTCGTCTATTTCATCCGGTTTCTGCCCGCCTCCGCGAGCGCCGTCCTCACCTCTCGGCACGTGCCGGAATTCTCGGCGTGGACGAGCTGGGTGGTGCGGGGGCTGACCGACGTCCTGGACGCCGCCGAACTGGCCCTGACGGCCGACGAGGCCGCCGAGCTTCTGCCGGGCACCGAGGTGGCCCCCATCATGGCCCTGACAGGTGGCTGGCCCCTGGCCGTCGACTGCCTGGCCCTGCGCCGCACATTGCCCTTGCCCGCCTCAAGAGAAGCCTTGCAGGATCTCATCTTGACCGAGGTCTGGGACCATCTGTCGGCCGACGAACAAGAGTTTCTTCTGCAGTGCAGCTTGCAGGACGTCCTCCGCGGGTCTGTTTCCATGCTCGAGCGGCTGAGCCAGCAAGGCGCGTTCGTGCGCCGCTGGCCGGACGGCACGTATCGGATACACGACGTATTCCGGGACTTCTTGCGAGCTCGTATCGAACGGGATCCACCGCGGGCGGTCGCCGGCCACCGTGCCGCCGCCACCGCCCTCATGGCGCAGTCGGCCCCGCTGGAGGCTGTCCCCCATCTCATTGCCGCCGGGGACGAGGCCGAAGCGGCCGCCCTTCTTGAAACCCAGGGGGGGGACCTGCTAGCGCGGGGTCGACACAAACTCTTGCTCGATCTCCTGGGGGGCCTGCGTGCTCTGCCTTTCAACCTGCTCCTTCTGTCGGCCCATGCCTGGCGCCAGGCGGGCCAGTACGAAGCCGCCCTGCAGCGATTTCAGCAGGCCGCCGATGGCGCCGATCGACCGGGCCTGGCGCAAGCCCTGTACGGCCAGGCGCAGGTTTATATCGATACCCTCCAGCCGAACCGCGCCTCCGACCTGTTGCGACAAGCCTATCGACTGGCGCCTTCCTCGACCCTGTTGAACGCCATCGCCGAGAACGCCCTCAACCAGGGCCGGGCTCACGCCGCGGCGCGCTACCGGCGCCTGGCCCTACGGTCTCCCGGCACGCCCACCGTCTGGGAGGCGCGCATCTGGCTGCGCACCGGCCAGCTCCAGACGGCTCGCACCGTCTTGCGGGAACGGCTGGCGGCGAGCGCAGAGCGAGCCCCCGGGGCGCACCGGGACGACGCCCTCGTGCTCAGCTACATCGCGGCCGTCGAAGGGGAGGCTGAAGAAGCCGAGACCCTCGCCCGCCAGGCTCTCGAACGGGCCCAGCGCCAAGGCTCGCAGCCCACCGAGGCGGTAGCCTGGATGCGCCTGGGCCACGCGCTCCAACTCAATGACGATGCCGGCTCCAGCGCTGCCTATCGAAAAGCTATCGAATTGGTCGGACCCGTCGAAAGACTGAAGGCAGAGGCCCTCATGGGCCAGGCGCTGGCCACCCGGGAGGTTGGCCTGGCCACCGAGGGGCTGCAGATCGCCCAGCGGGCCGGAGACGCCTGGATGGCCGCCTGGTTGCGACTCTCCCTCGGCGTGGTGGCCGCCGACTCAGCCGTTCTAGGGCAGGCCCGGGAAGAGTTTCGCCAGGTACGGGACCGCTTCGGAGAGGCCGTCGCCAGCCTCTGGCTGCACGATGCTCGTACCCTCGAGGCACCGTATCGGTTTCTGTTGGAGCGACGGACCCTTTTCGGTCCCCCCCCTGCGCCGGAGCCCGTCGCGGCGGGGCGGCTCAGAGTCCACTGCCTGGGAGCTTTCCGCGTGCTGCGCGACGGTGTCCCGCTGCCTCCCCGGGCCTGGAAGCGCGAGAAGGCGCGGGAGTTGTTCTTGGCTCTGGTCACCCGCCGCAACCGCTTGCTGCAGAAGGAAGAACTGATGGACGTCGTGTGGCCCGACGCCACTCCCCAGGCCGCCAACCGCGACTTCCGGGTGGCCCTGCACGCCGCCTCCGACGCGCTGGACCCGGACCGTCCCAAGCACGCCCTGGCGTCCTGTCTCGAGCGCCAGGGCACGGCCTACGGGTTCCAGACTGGCGAGCGCTGCGGCCTGGACGTGGAGGATTTCGAGCGTTTTCTCGACCAGGCGGCCCGCTCGTCGGGGGCGGAAGCCCTGCGCTGGCGCCTCAAGGCCATGGAGCTTTACGGGGGAGACTACCTCGAGGAGTTCCCCTACCACGAGTGGGCAGAAGGAGAGCGGGAGCGGCTGCGAGCCCGATTCCTGGAAGCCGGCGAGCGGGCCGCCAAGGAGGCTCTCGCCCAGGGAGAAGATGAGACGGCCCTGACCGCGGCCTATGCGTTGCTGGCCCGGGAAAAGGCCTGGGAGGCGGCCTGGCAGGTCATCATTCGGGTGCACCGCCGCCAGGGACGGGACTTCATGGCCAGACGGGCTTACGAGCAATGCACCGAGGCGCTCCGCGACGAGCTGGGGGTGACCCCCTCGACGGCGACGGAGGCTCTCCTTGGCGAAGACCGAAGGACTGCTTCGCATGGACCGGCTTAGGCGCTCCGTACCTTACATTTTGTTCACCGGCTCGGGGTTCAGCGCCTTGATTTTCGAGGTGGTCTGGGTGCGGCTGGCCAGCCTGGCCCTGGGGGTGACCGTCTACGCGGTCTCGACGGTCGTGGCGGCCTTCATGGCCGGGATCTCCCTGGGCAGCGTGGTGATGGGGCGATGGTGCGAAAAACGAGGCGCCGCCGACCTGCGGTTGTACAGTTGGCTCGAACTGGGGGTGGCGGCCTCCGGGTTGCTGGTGACCGGCCTGCTGCGGGCGCTGCCGAGTGCGGTGGAGAGCCATGCTCTGCCCTGGTCCAACCAGCCTTTGGAGCGCGCGGCCGCCGTGTTCGTGCTTCTGCTGGTGCCGTGCATCCTGATGGGGGGGACGCTGCCCGTCCTGACGGCCGCCCTCCGCATGGATCCGGGTTCGGACGTGCTGGGAAGGCTGTACGGCTTCAATACGCTGGGGGCTGCCCTGGGGGCGGTGTTGACCGATTTTCTATTGATTCCCACCATGGGCGTGACCGCCACCGTGCTGCTGGCGGGGGCCATCGATGCCCTGGCCAGTGCTGGGGCATGGGCCGTGGCGGGAGCGGGGAGGGCCTTGCCGGCCCCGCCGCTGGCTGAGGTGGTTGACCATCCACCGCGTCGCATCTGGCCGCTCCTGGGCATTTACGGCCTGTGCGGTTTTGCCTCGGTGGGACTCCAGGTGGTGTGGACCCGGCTCCTGATGATGTATGTGCCGAGCCGCATCTACTCGTTTTCCACCATGCTGGCCATCTTTCTCCTGGGGCTGGCCCTCGGGAGCCTGCTCGCCCGTCGCTGGGGCGGCTCGCAGGGGTGGGGGCCCGGCCCGGTGCTGGCCGGGCTGCTGTCGGCGCTCACCGTGGCCACGCTGACCTCCCTGCTGCTTCTGCCGACCCTGGATCGGGTGCTGGAGCAGGCACCGGGCACCCTGCCCGCCACCGTATTCGATCTGTCTTGTCGCGCGGGGGTGTTGTTTGGGTTGCCCACCTTGCTGATGGGGGCCATCTTCCCGGTGGCGGGGCGGCTCATGGTGGAACTGTGGCCGGGCACCAGCCACCCCATCGGGTATCTGTATGGAGCCAACACCATCGGTTGCATCCTGGGCAGCCTGGCGGCGGGGTTCCTGTTGCTGCCGACGTGGGGCACGCAGCGCAGTTTGCAGGTGCTGGCCCTGCTGCAACTGGGAGCGGCTGCCTGGCTCACCATTCGATACGCGCGCACCCGCCCCGCCGTCTACGCCCTGGGCCTGGCCAGTATCGCGTCGCTTTTGTTCCTGGGCCTGCCGGGTGACTGGGTCTTTCGCACGGTGAACCTCCCGGCCTACCTGCAGGCGTTCAACATGACGCCCGAATCCATCAAGTTCTTCGCCGAGGATCTGTATGGGACCGTGGCGGTCGGTGAGGAGGCCAACCACCGCAATCGGGATCTTTTCGTCAATCGATTCTGCATGATGGCGACCGGTCTGCAGGGGTCCCGCTATGCGCAATTGATGGCGCACGTGCCGGGCATCCTGCAGGAAGAGGTGCACCATGCCCTCGTCATCTGTTTCGGATGTGGCATGACCACAGGGGCTGCCGGGCTGCACCGCGACTGGAACGTCGACTGTGTCGAACTGTCCTCCTCGGTGTTGAAGGCCGGCCAGTTCTTTGCGACGGCCAACCACGACGTGCTGCACCGTCCGAACGTGCATTTCCATCTCGATGACGGCCGCAACTTTCTCTTACGATCTGCGCAGCCCTATGACGTGATTACCTTTGAGCCACCGCCCCCCACCTACGCGGGGGTCGTCAACCTGTACTCCGCCGACTATTATCGCTTGTGTGCTCGCCACCTCACGCCCCACGGCGTGGTCTGCCAGTGGCTGCCGGTCGACCTGTTGACCGAGCCGGAATGCCGCATGATCATTCGTACCTTTCAATCGGTGTTTCCCGAATGCATGGTCTGGCAGGGCTCTTCGGCCGACTACCTGTTGCTCGGCAGTCCCAGTCTCTTCAAAATCGACAAGGCCAACGTGTCTCGATTGTTCGACGATCCGGACATCGGGCCCACGCTTCGTCAGATTGGCGTGGACGATCCGGCGACCCTGCTGGCCGGCTTCATGCACGGTCCGGAGTGGCTGGCCCAGTATGGGGCCGGGGCTCCCATCGTGACCGACGATCGGCCGCTCCTGGAGTACTCCTGGCAGGAAGGCAACAACTACTATCACTATGCTGACGCGTTCTACCAGCACGAACCGGCCAGCCTGATGCCCTATCTCTCGGGCTTTTCCCCGACCGAGACGGCCGCTATCGGCACGCACATGGGCACCCTCGATCTCCTCATGGTTTACCGGCGACTGCAGTCTTCGATGCACGATCCGGTCACCAACCGGCTCATGCACTTTCTGCTGGCTCGCGACATCATGCGACAGATGCCGGACAACGTCTATGTTCGTGACGAACTCGGCCTGGCACCCGAGGCGCTGGCGGCGGCGCAACAAGACGCCGTGACCGGGGCCTCGGTGGATGTCCTGCGCTATGGCGCCCTGCTGGTCCTCAACGGCCAGCCGGACGATGCCCGCAAGACTCTGGCAGGCCTGTCAGCCAACCACGATCCGCTGGCATGCCTGCTGACCGGATCCATAGCCTCCACGCCGGCCGAAGCGCGTCACTGGTTCGATACAGGTCTGGCGGCCATGTCCGATCCGCAGGCCCGCTCGGTGGCGCAGCAAACCCTGATCTACTTGCGGCGCGACGAGAAGAAATAATCGTCCGTCAACTCTGTGCGAGCACCGCTCGGGCCGCCATCATGAAGGTCCAGGTGCCCGTCTGCACGGTCTCGTGGGCCGCGTTGTGCACCTCGACCTGCAGCACGACCACGCCGCGGTCCGGCTGCGACTTGGAGCGCCGCGCTTCCTTGACAGTGGCCTTGGCGTGCACCGTGTCACCGACGAACAGGGGCTTCTTGAACTGCCATTCGAGGCCGAGAAACGCCTGGATGGTCCCGTCGATGATGCCCAGGCGGCTGATCAGGCCCACGGCAAACGACAGGCCCATCAAGCCGTGGCTGATGCGGCGGCCGAAAGGGGTCTGGCGAGCGAATTCCTCGTCCGTGTGGAGGGGGTTGTAGTCTCCGGTGAGGGCGGCGAACGATTGGATATCGCTTTCCGTCAGGGTGCGCGCCGGAGATTCAAAGGTCTGACCGGCGCTGAAGTCTTCAAAATATAGAGCGTGCGGATTCATGTGCCCGAGTGTACCACAACCGGGCGGACGCGAAAAGGGAGGCGGCCCCAGGGACCGCCTCTATAAGGGGGCTACCTAACGGCCGTAGCGGCCGGCCTGGTATCCTCGACGGTACGCGGCCGCTCGCTTGTTATGCTGGTGCTCTCGATTGTATCGCGAGTAGGAGTAGACGGCGGCTGCACCCGCCGCCGCGCCGAGCGTCTTGTGGTGGGTGAAGAGAAGCAGGCCGGCCGCTGCCGCGCCCAGGTCAATGGTGGTATGCTTCTTGCCCGCCTCGTTGGCAAACGCAGGCGAGAAGCCGAAACCTGAGAGCATGGCCAAGGTCAGCAGACCCAACAGAAATTTTTTCATGAGGTTACCTCCGGGAAGCAATGGCTTCCGGTCTCATTTTACCCATCCGTAGTCTTTTAGAACGCTGATGAAGGCCTCGTCGTTCGCCGAGACGGCCGGGAGCCAGGGGCGAAGGGGCGTACGAATCCACCACGCCGGGTCGCCCGGCGGGGCAAACCGATAGCGGTAGAGCTCGGCCCGGATGTAGCGTGGCGGCTCACCCGGGAAGGGGTTCCCGGCCAGTAGACCGAGGGTGAGCGGGTCGTTATGCAAGAGCTTCCAGACCAGGTGGTAGACCCAGGGGTAGTCCGCCGGATGGCCCATGGCGGCGAACCACATGAGCCAGTCCAGGCGCAGGTGATAGGGGCTGATGATGCACGGCCGCCGCATGGGATCCCCAGGCTTGCACTTGAACTCGTATTCGATCCAGGCCTGGCCGTCCCGGCTGCCTTCCAGGATGAT
>DASYBA010000193.1:0-4436 GCA_036501005.1 Candidatus Xenobia bacterium
CGGGCACAGTACGACGAGTATCTCCGGCAGAATGGCCACCTTCTGCTGACCCCCATGGCCATTCCCGATGAATTGGGCGGGGGCCTCGTAACCTACTCGCAGAGCCGGGGCTGGCAGGTCACGCTGATGGCGGTAGACGCCATGTATGCCTTTTTCCGAGTTGACACACCGTCCGGCCCGGCTCACTGGTCCCGCTGAGGAGACGCCCGCACCGGCGGCCCAACGCTTCGCCGAGCGTCACTCCCGCCACCCCTGCCGCGCCGGACAAGACGATGGCTGCCGTCGCAGTCTCGCCCTGGACCGCCAGGAAGAAAGCCAGCATCAGGCCGACGGTTCCGCCAACCAGTTCCCACAGTGTCTCGCCCACGTCATGGCACCCCCGAGTCTTGTTTCCGGGGGCATCATACACACTGGTGTTACACCAGCGTCACAAACCCGTCAGCCCGTCATCAATGTTTGACAAGCTCGGCCAGCACGGTTCTGCCGGCCGCGGCGACCTTGTCGCCATGAACGTACTGCATGGTGTCGTAGCGGGTGTGGAGATGGTCGTCGACCCGCCACCGCACATACGCCACGGTAACGCCGGCCTTCTCGAACGGCTCGTGATCGCTCCACCCCGGATCCGTCTGATCGAGAGGATGATAGCCCAGGTGCACGGCGTCTTGTCGCAGGGCCGCCGCCAGGGGGCTGCCGTCTTCCATGTTGCCAATCACGAAGGCGCCTCCATTGGCGACCGCGTCGATGCAGATCATGCCGTCGATATCTGACTCCAGGTCGTGCTGAACGTAGTACCGTGACCCGAAATGGTGGCCGCTCGGTCGCTGGGGGTTGATGATTTCCTCCGACCCGAAGAACATGAATCGGATGGTTTCATGCGTCTTGACCGCGGCCATGTCGCGGGCCAGTTCCAGCACGACGCCACACCCCGAGGCGTTGTCGTTCGCGCCGGGGGCCTCACCCTTGCTGTCCATGTGGGCGCCGACCAGGAGCAAGCGCGGGTCGGCCCCCGGCTTGTCGACCCACACGTCTTGGGAGTGTCGCCCGTTGGGGAGGACAAACGGCACTACGTGCACCCTACGGTAGCCGTAAGACTGGAGCCTTTCCACCAGGAAGCGGGCGGCCCGGTGCTCTGCCTCGCTGCCGCCGTGCCGGATGCCGATGTGCACCGACAGCTCTCGCATCGTATCGAGAGCCCGGCTCGTATCGAAGTCGATCCTTTGCGACCAGGCGGGCGCCCATAGGAGGATGGTGAAGAAGCAGAGCCACGTGAAACGCATGGCAGCCGTTTCGATCCTGTAAGGCAAAGCCCTGTCAGCAGGAGCTCTTGCAAGCCCCCGCCAATGGGCAGGCATGCGCCGTGCCTCGCTCCTGGTCGCGCTGTTGTGGTTGCTCACCACGGGCGTGCGCGCGGAGACGATCCCCTTGACTTTCGATCACGGCGTCTGGAAGATTCCCGTCCAGATCAATGACGTCATGACCTTGAAATTCGTCGTCGATTCGGGCGCCAGCGACGTGTGTATTCCGGAAGACATTGCCCTGCAGCTTCAGAAGGCGGGCACGTTGGGGCGTGAGGACGTGTTGCCGGATGGGATTTCGCTCCTGGCCGACGGTTCGCGTCACAAGAGCCACCGGTTTCGCATTCGACAACTGGCGATTGGCCAGCACGTGCTAACGAATGTGGCCGGTACGGTGACGCCGGCCCAGGGGCCCCTGCTGTTGGGTGAGTCGTGCCTCCAACAGTTGCCGGGCTGGCAATTGGACTACAAGAACAAGGTGTTGTCGCTACAGGAGCTGACGGAATCTACCCCGGCTTTGCCGTCCGCGACGGGGGACTTCGTGCCAACGCCTCGTGCTCGGGTACATCTGCCGCCGGCCACGACCGCGCCAGACGAACCGCCCCCCGAATCGAACCCGTGGCCTTTGATCGCCCTGATCGTCTGCGGTGCCGTGGTGCTGGCGGTCGCCATGCTGTGGAGCCGGCCCGGCGGGGCGCCGCCGCCCCCGGACACCGATCCGAACACGCCGGTCCTGTGAGAGGGTGAAGGAGCCGCGGTCGTCGATATAGAATTTTATTCAATGGAACAGGCGTCAGGCGTCAAAGGAGCCCAAGACCATGTTGATGCAACCCCGACCCTCCGTCACCTATCCCTGCCGAGATGGCCGGCCGGTGGCCGAGACCGATACCCACCGGCGCATCATGCGGGATCTGGTGTATGGCTTGCGGCAGCACTTCCGGAGCCGCAACGACGTCTGCGTGGCGGGCGCCCTGTTTCTCTTCTACGAAGAAGGCAATCCGAAGCGCTTCGTGGTGCCCGACGTCTTCGTGAGCAAAGACGTGCCCCGGGAAAAACGGGAGAACTATCTGATGTGGGTGGAAGGCAAACCCCCCGATGTCGTGATTGAAGTGACCTCGCAGAACACCAAGACCGAGGATCTGGTGATGAAGAAGAATCTCTATGCCCGCCTCGGGGTGCCGGAGTACTACCTCTTCGATCCCCTGCAAGAGTACCTTCCGGAGCCCATGGTGGCTTTTGACCTGCGGGCCGACGGCTATGCCAGCCGGAGCCTCGGGGTTGGCTACAGCCCCGCCCTCGATCTGGAGTTCGTAGTGGAAGGCCAGTCGCTCAAACTGCGCGATCCCGAGACCCGCCAGACTCTGTCGACATTCAAGCACCTGCCGCCCAGCCAGATGAGGGTACGGGCCGCCCTGCAGGCGGCCGAGAAGGCCCGCCGGGCGGCAGAGCGGCGGGCTGACGCGGCGGAAGCACGGGCGGCCGAACTGGAAGTCGAATTGCGAACGCTGGTATCCCGCATCCAACGGGTGGGGGCAAAGTAGCCCTACGACCGACGCAAGGTCCGACCGGGCAAACCGGAGAAGAGCCCTCTTGCGTATGAAGCTCAACCCGGAGCGAGGGGCCCTGATCGGGCTGGGGTGCCTTGGCCTCGCGGCTGAAGCCCTCTACCTGGCCTTCTTTCCCATTATCGCAGCCAACCACGACATTCGTCCGTTGATGGCGGAAGGCTGCTGGCTGTCGCGGACCATTACCGTCGACCTCGGCACCTGGATGGCCCGCCACCACCTGCTCGGGTGCGGTCCGGCCCTACCTCTCTGCTGGGGCATCACCTGGCTTGGGGCCGTGTGGCTGACGAGATTCCTGGACTCCCCGGCGGGTCGACGGAGTGCCTGCTACATCGCTGTGGCCGGCCTGTGCGTATTTGCGTTTACGTTCATGTTGTGCCCCAACCTGTCGTCTTTCGACGCGCTCGTCTATCTGCGGGCGGGGCGCATCGCGGCCATTCACCACCAGAACCCCTACGTCACCATGATCGGTTCGGTCAAGGACGACGAGCTGGCGGCCGATATGGGGCCCTACGTGGACCTGGACCAGGCCCCCCCATACGGGCCGCTTTGGCTGGGCAGTTGCACGGCACTGGTCTCTCTCTCTGGCCATGATGTCTTTTGGAACATGATGGCATTGCGCATCATGAACGTGCTGCTCTTCCTGCTATTGTGTCTGGTGGCGTGGCGGCTCGCGTCACGCCAAGGTCCGGAGACTGCACTGCAGTGTCTGTTTTGGATTGGATGGAGCCCCTTTGTTCTGTTTGAGGGTGTCGGCGACTGCCATATTGACCTGGCGCTCGCCCTGGGAGCGACCACGTTCTTCTGGCTGGCGAGCCGACAAGACTGGCGTGCGGCGAGCCTGGCCCTCGGTCTCACGTGTGCCATCAAATACAGCGCCTGGTTCCTGGTCCCCCTGTTTGGCGCTTATCAGTTCCGGGTCGGACAACGGCAACGTCTGGTTCCTCTCCTGCTGTTCGCGGCCCCCATGCTGGGAGGGTTCCTGTTCTATGGGACGGCCATGACAGGCTCTATCCGACAGTCCCTGCAGCTCATGGGCCACTACTCCAATTCGTTCGTCATGGTCGCCCACTATGTGATTGGCCACGCCCTTCTCCGCCTGGGAGCCAGCAATCAAAGCGTGCTGCTGGTACTGGATGGCATACGCCATCTTTGCACCTTGGTGTTTCTAGCCTATGTAGGCGTGGTGACCTGGCGCCTGGGCTCCGATTTCGAGGGCCTGGTGGCGCGGGGTGCGGAATGCTCCGGACTACAACACATTCTGGTGGTATCCTACTTTCACCCCTGGTATCTCCTGGTGCCCCTGACCTTGGCGTTCGTATCGGCCAGCCGCCTTCGCACCGCCCTCGTGGTCTTCGCCCTGACCTCGTTCTACATGGAGGTTTTCTGGGTCGAAACCTCCAGCCAGAGCGAAGCGATGCTGAAGCTTTCCGCCATTCTCGCCGTACCGGTGCTCCTCACCGTGCTGGCCATGAGTCGTAAACCAAAAGGTGCGTCATGAGCACTCGCAGCCTGCTGGAGGCATGGCTCGCAGGGCCTCTCCCAGCCACGCCTGCCGCGCTGCGAGCGAAGTTTC
>DASYBA010000194.1:0-5836 GCA_036501005.1 Candidatus Xenobia bacterium
TTTGCCATACGTATTTGATAGTCGCCGCGCCCATCTTCCTTCGGCAATTTCAGTAGAAGAAAGCGGCTAATTCGCGGTTGGGACCAATAGATGTCGAAAGCAGGTCCGAAGCCATCTCCGGGCTTGGCCGGTATCAATTCCATAACTTTTGAGTCCAGCTTGCTCATGGTTTCAAACCAGTCAAAATCGACAGCTATCATCCTTCGGCCCTTGCGCAACAAATTGCTTCCCTGGACACACACAACACGTCCCTCGTCAAAAACAATCTGGCTGGATGGCCCATCCCAACCTTGCCAGTTTGACAGCCCATTCGCTCTGGAATGCCGGCTGGCGAGGACTTTATGGACCACGGATCTGTCCATCCCGATCGAGATCCCTGACACGCTCAGACTATTCCACAACGCTTGGGAAATCTTCGGGTCGGGATGGTAGGGGATTACACTCGCGCCAAAGCTTTGAGTCGGGCGCTGGGCAACGTCAAAGGCGGCCAACGCCGTGGCAACAACCAGAAGCACGGCCGCTAACCAGACCACGTCCCTGGGTCGCCTCATGGCAACATTTTACCACACTGCAACTGGTAGATCGTCCTGGCTGGTTGGAGCGGATTTGCCGGAGCGGCAGTCGGCGGAAGCCGATCAGCCGTCCAGGACCGTGCGAACCGCTTCGGCCAGATGGGCCGGAGCGAAGGGCTTGGACAGCAGGGCCACACCGGGGGCCAGGTCGCCCTGTTGCAGCCCCGGCACCTCGTTGTGACCGCTCATGTAAAGCACCCGGGTGCTGGGGGAGCGCTCCTTCACCCAGCGGGCCAGCTCCTCCCCGCCCATGCAGGGCATGAGCACGTCGGTGAGGAGCAGGTCGGGGCCGACCTCCGGCCGGGCCGTCAGCAGGCCCACGGCTTCCTCCCCATCGGCCGCCTCCAGCACCGCATACCCCAGCCCCCGCAACACATGCGTGACCAACTCTCGCAAGGGGCGGGTATCCTCCACCACCAGAACGGTCTCGAAGCCCCCCCGGGGGGGCTGGGCCGGAGGCGGCGGCGGAGCTTCGGCTTGCGGGCTATCGCCCAGGCGCGGAAAGTAGACCCGGAAGATGGACCCTTCTCCGGGCCGGCTGTCCACCGCAAAGTGACCGCGACTCTGCCGCACGATACCGTAGCTCGTGGCCAGACCCAGCCCGGTGCCCTGTCCATGCGGCTTGGTGGTATAGAACGGCTCGAAGAGGTGCGCTTTGACCTCGTCAGACATGCCCGTCCCGTTGTCCGCCACCTCCAGGCACACCTGATCGGGTTCGATCCGCGTCGTCGACACGCTTAGTCTGCCGCCCGCGGGCATGGCGTCCCGGGCGTTGACGACCAGGTTGAGAATGACCTGCTTGAGCTGGACGGCGTCGGCCATGATGGCCCCGGTGTCGGGCGCCAGGCTCACGCTGAGCTCGACGTTGGAGGGCAACAGACGCTGGAGGATTTCCTCCATGTCCAACACGACCGAGTTCACCCCGATCGGCGAGGCCACCAGCGGCTGCTTTCGACTGAACGCCAGAAGCTGCCGGGTCAAGCCAGCGGCCTGCTCGGTCGTGTCGACGATCTCCTGGGCGAAATGGTGCAGCGCCGGACTGTCGCAGAGCTCGGTGCGCAAAAGATCCGCGTACCCCTGGATGGTGGTCAGCAGGTTGTTGAAGTCGTGCGCCACCCCCCCGGCGAGCCGTCCGATGGCTTCTACTTTCTGCGCCTGCACGAGCTGCTCTTCGAGGCGACGCCGCTCCGCCTCGTCCGCCCGTCGCTGGGTGACGTCTTCGACCAGGCAGACCGCAAAGGTCATGGTGCGGTTCTCGGCGCGCACGGCCGACACGGTGGTGTGGGCCCAGCCCCGACCGCCATCGCCGCGGCGAAAGCGGCGCTCCATCGAAAAGTGCTCCCGCTGGCCCTCGGCCAACTCGCGGAAACGGGTGACGACCGACGGCATGTCCTCCGGCTCGGTGAACGCCCGAGCCGTGTGGCCGACGATCCGATCTTCGCTGGTGGCCAGAATGCGGCACAGGGCCGGGTTGCATTGCAAGGCCCGGCCCTCGGAATTGAGCAGAGCGATGCCGACACCGCTGCGGGTAAAGATGGCCCGGAACCGCTCCTCACTCGCTCGCAAGGCCATCTCCGCCGCGCGAGACTCGGAGATGTCCCGCACCGCGACCAGCCGGTAGGTCCGCCCTCGATACGAGTGGTTGCGACTCACCACCTCGGCGAGAAAGGTCGAGCCATCCTGACGGAGCGCCCGGTAATCGGCGGCCGCCTCAACCCCGGCGCGGATCCGCTCCTCGACCGGTTGGCGAGACTCGGGCGCGAGGAGCGCCATGACCGGCATGCCCACCATGGCGTCAACGGTGTAGCCGAACATGCGGGCCGCCCCGGCGTTGACCTCGACGATGCGCCCATCAGTATGGATGACGATGCCTTCAAAGGTCGCCTCCGTCAACCGCCGGAAGCGGGCCTCACTGGCCCGCAGGGCATCTTCCACCACCCGGGCGGCAGTGATGTCTTGCGGACACCCCAGGCGAGCCTCCTGCCCTCCCCATCGGACGGCGGTGCGCAGGACCTCGACCTCCACCACCGACCCGTCCCGGGTGAGATGGCGCATGGGGCCGATGCGCCCGCTCGCTCCCAGAGCCAAGGGAGACAGGTGCTGGAACAACGGGGCTTCGTCGGCGGGGTGCAAGTCGGCCACCCGCATCGACAAGAACTGCTCCCGACGGTAGCCATACTGCTCGAGGGCGGCATCGTTGACCGCGAGGAAACGTCCGGTCTCGGCATCGGCGATCCACGTCGGTTGGGGCGTGACGGCGAACAACCGGCTCTCCTGCCAGGCGCCCTGCAGGCAGTTCACCTGCTGCACCAGCAACCGGCGCATGGCCTCGGACACGTCGCCATCAACCAAGTAGAGCCAGACCTCGGGAGCCACCGGCACGACCGTGGCGTGACGGGCTTCCGGACAGTCGGCAAAGGGGGAGGGTGAAGGCAACGCGCCGCTGGTCTCAAGAGGAGGGCACGCCAGGCGAGCGCGCCCCCGGGAACTGAACAGGTCGTAGCCGCCCCCCGGCGATCCGACGGCCACCGCCAGATAGGGCACTGCAGCGGCGGCCGTGGCCAGTTGGAGGAACTCCTGCAACGCTTCGGCGGCAGCCTCACTGACACCGGCGTCGCCCCGAGGCGCAACCTTCATTGGGCCGATTATAGCAAACAGGCAGCTCCCCGACATCCCTCGAAGTTCTGATTTCACTACATGATTTTCAAAATTGCCGTCTGCTTCCTGGCGCTCTGTACGGCCGCTTACGTGGGGATCTGTGTGGGCGTTTGGCACTACCAGCGAGCCTTGGTCTACTTCCCCTCCCCGCAGGTGTTCGCAGCCCCGGACCTCCACCCGGAGACCGTTGCCCTGGTGTCGTCGGATGGGGTGCACCTGGAAGCCTGGGCGGTGGCAAGCGAGGCTTCCCGACCCTGGGTCTTGTACTGCCACGGCAATGCCGGCAACGTGTCTCAGTACGTCGATCAGCTCACCTGGTGGCACCAGCGCGGCTACAACGTCATGGCCTTCGACTACCGCGGTTATGGGCACAGCCAGGGGACGCCCACCGAAGACGGCCTGTATCGGGACGCTGAAGCCGCTTGGAGGTATCTGACCGAGGCGCGCAGCGTCGCCCCGGCGCGCATCATTCTGTTCGGCGAGTCGCTGGGCGGTGGCGTCGCCTGTGGGCTGGCGGCTCAGCACCCGCCGGGCGCGCTCATCCTACTGTCGACGTTCTCGTCCCTGGTGGACGTCGGGCACTGGCTGTATCCCTGGCTCCCAGTCGGACTCCTGGCCACCGAGCGGTTCCCCAGCGCCGACCGGGTCGCTCACATGACCTGTCCGAAGCTGTTCATCCACAGTCCGCAAGACGAAGTGGTGCCCTTTTCTCTCGGCCGCGCCTTGTTCGAGGCTGCCGCCCCGCCGAAAAGCTTCTATCAGACCATGGGCTCCCATGCCGATAGTCCCCTTCAGCGCGAAGCCGGCTATGGGCAGGCCATCGATAGCTTTTTACGCGCCATCGCCAGATTTTAACGATTTCGAGGGGCCCGGCCTGGTCGTCCCCCGCCCTGTCCTGACACCGTTTTCCCGGGGTCGCATGAAACCCGACTGGCGCCGGTTGTTCATTTTTTGGCAACAAATCCGGGGGTCTACCTCTGGTATTCTCCTGGGGGGCGAACGGGTGGCGTTCGTGAGTAAGGAGACCCTCCAACATGATACAGAATCTCTTCAATCCAGCGGGGACGACGGCCCCGGCCTTCAAGAAGCCGGTCGAGATCTCGTTCAACCCACAGGAGCCGGGTGTGATGCCGGCCGAGACGGTCACTATCGAAGGAACCCAGATGGAGCCGGGGCTGGTCTCTCCCCGGGTGCGCATCGCCGAACCGCAGGACTTCCCCACGCCGCACGCCGATGGGAAAGGCAACTACGTGTTTGCCCAGGACGACCCTCGCTTCGACGACGCCGAGACGTACGCGTGTGTCACTCGAGCCCTGGCGATGGCCGAGAACTGCCTGGGCCGCCAGTTGCCGTGGGGCTTCTCGCAGGATCTGGGCCGCGACCAGCTCATCGTCCACCCGCACGCGGGCACCAACAACGCCAACGCCTTCTACAAGGGCGATGCGGGGTCGCTTAACTTCTTCTCTTTCACCGACCCGGCCACGCACGAGATGGAGCGGACCGGCGATTCCAGCGACATCGTCTCGCACGAGACCGGCCACGCGCTGCTCGATGCGCTACGGCGAGACTATCTGAAATCCGCCTCGGTGTCGTCCTCCGGCTTTCACGAAGCGTTCGGCGACATGACGGCCATCACCATGGCCCTCTATAGCGAGAAGGTCGTCGACCAGTTGTGGGACCAGACGCAAGGCGATCTGACCCAGCCCAACCTGGTGGCCCACCTGGCCGAGCGCCTGGGCAACGCGTCGGCCCACATGGACGGCAGCGACGGCCCCGGCTTCTTGCGCAATGCCAACAACGACTACAAGTATGCGGACCAGCATTTCCTGCCGTTCACCGACAAGAATCACCCCAACTCGGCCCCGGGCCAGGAATGCCATGCCTATTCGAACCTCTTCACGGGTGCGTTCTGGGATGTGTTGAACGGCGTCTACAAGGACATCATGGCGTCGGACAAGTCGCTGACCTTCAAGCAGGGCATCGCCCAGGCTCGAGACGTCAGCGCCAAGCTCCTCTATCGGGGCATGGAGTTCGCCCCGGTCGGCGACATCAACTACAAGACGGCGGCCGAAGCCATGATGAAGGCCGACGAAGTCGACACCGGCGGCAAGTATCGCGGCATTCTGGAAGACGTGTTCCGGGGTCGGCAGATCCTGACCGGTGCCGATTTAAAGGCCTATGACCAGCACGAAAACGCCCTGCCCGACGTGAGCCTGGACGCGAAGGTGAAGGACGGCGACTCTGCCATGGCCTTCCTCAAGGCCAACGCCTCCAAGCTGGACCTGCCCGACGATCGCCCATGGAACTTCCTCGACAAGCGAACCAACGACAAAGGCGAGACGTTCTTGTTGTACGACTTCACCAAGAAGTTCGACCTGGCTGGCACGCAGTTCGGTACCCTCGACGGCGCCAAGATGGAGACCACCGGCGGTCTCTTGCTGGCGTTCGACAAGGGTGGCAAGCTGATCGAAGACAACTTCGACGACGTGACCGACAACGACATCCAGGACATGCAGGATGGTCTGGTGAGCGCCAACAAGCACGGTGCGGTGATGCTCGGAACGCCGGCGGTGCCGAGCCAGAACGACATCACCATGGCCGACGGG
>DASYBA010000195.1:0-3195 GCA_036501005.1 Candidatus Xenobia bacterium
CGACGGGCTGGCCATCTCGCTGACGTACGAGAACGGCCGCTTCGTGCAGGGGGCGACTCGCGGCGACGGCACCCGGGGTGACGACGTCTCTTCCAACCTCAAGACCATCCGCCGACTGCCGCTCTCCATTGCCGAGCGAGCCGACGACATTCCCGCGGTGCTGGAAGTGCGAGGCGAGGTCTTCATGCACCGCCCCGATTTCGAGCGTCTCAACGAGGAGCGGGCCGCGGCGGGCGAGCCTCGCATGGCCAATCCGCGCAACCTGGCCGCCGGCTCTCTCAAGCACCTGGATCCGAGATTGACGGCCAAACGCCGTCTGGACCTCTTCTGCTACGCCATGGATCCGCCTCGCAAAAGCCACCAGGAGACCCTGGAAACCCTGCGGCGATGGGGGTTCCCAACCAATCCGAACTATCAGCCGCGTCACGGCATCGAAGAGGCCATCGAGGTCTGTCGTTCGTGGCACGAAAAGCGAGGCGACGTCGACTTCGACATCGATGGCCTGGTGTTGAAGGTCGATAAAACCCACCTGCAGCAGGAGCTGGGGGCTGTCTCCCGTTCACCCCGGTGGGCCATCGCCTACAAGCTGCCCGCCACCGAAGTCAATACGACCCTGCTGGGCATCCTCATCTCGGTCGGCCGCACTGGTGCGCTGACCCCGGTGGCCGTTCTCGAACCTCGCGACATCGACGGCTCGACCGTATCGAGGGCGACGCTCCACAATGAAGACGAGATCCGGCGCAAGGACCTTCGCATTGGAGACACCGTGGTCGTCCACAAGGCCGGGGCGGTCATTCCCGAGGTCATCTCGGTGGTGCTCTCCAAGCGTCCGCCAGAGACCGTGCCGTTCGAAATGCCGACGGCATGCCCGGAGTGCGGTTCGAACGTGGAGCGGGAGGAAGGTGAGTCGGCCAGCTACTGCATCAATACGCAATGTCCCGCCCAGGTTCGGGAGCATATTCAACATTTCGCGTCCCGCCGGGCCATGGACGTCGATGGCTTTGGAGACGTCCTGGTCGACCAGTTGGTTTCGACCGGGCTGGTGACGACGGTGGCTGACCTTTACGGGTTGACGATCGAGAACCTGTTGGGGCTGGAACGGGTCGGCAAAATCCTGGCCGAGAAGCTCTTTGCCAATATCGAAAAGAGCAAGAGCCGTCCCCTGTCTCGGGTCATATTTGCCCTCGGCATTCGACACGTCGGGCAACACGTGGCGGAGGTGCTGGCGGGGCACTACCACGATATGGAAGACCTGGCAAAGGCGTCGGCCGAGGACCTCGAAAAAGTGCACGAGATAGGCCCCGAGATTGCCACGACGGTGGCGCACTGGTTTGCCGACGAACACAACCGGGAGGTGTTGGACAAGCTGCGACAGGCCGGAGTGACCACGACATCGGAGGCTCGACCGGCCGGCGGGGGTCGGCTGACCGGAAAGACCCTGGTCGTGACGGGCACCTTGGACAGCATGAGCCGGGAAGAAGCGGAGGGCCGTATCAAGGTGGAAGGCGGTCGGGCCTCCGGATCCGTATCGAAAAAGACCGACTACGTGGTGTGCGGTCGCGATGCTGGCACCAAGGCCGACAAAGCGCGGGAGCTGGGCGTCCCCATTTTGGACGAGGCGGCGTTCCTGGCTCTATTGCAGGGCTAGCAATCGTTTGCCGCAGGCCTGCTCACGGGTATAAACGTGGGGTAGGAGGGATTTTCCATGCCAGATACGCTTTATGGAACGTTTCCGAACCCGATGATGGCAGAGCGGGCCGTCGGCGCACTGCTCGACCATGGCGCGTCGGTCCAGTGCATCAGCGTTCTCGGCATCGGGTCACCGAGCACGGGGATCACCACGACCACCGGAGGCGATGCCGCGGCGGGCGCCATGAAAGGGGCCGGTATCGGTCTCGGCGTGGGGGCCCTGGCGGCCGTCGCCTGCCTCATCATTCCAGGCTTTGGCCTGGTCATCGGCGGCGGGGCTCTGGCTCTGGCGTTGGGCGCGGCGGCTGCAACGACGGCGGCGGGCGCCATTGCGGGCGGAGTGGCCGGCTACCTCATCGACCAGGGCGTGCCCGACAAGGTCGCCGTCTCTTATCAGGAAGAGCTGGCCGCGGGCCGATCGCTCCTGGCGGTGTCCATTCCGTGCGGCGAGCTGCACCGCAGCGACATCGAGCTGCTGCTCGACAAGTATGGGGCGGCCAACGTGAGCACGCACGCGCAGCCGGGCGTGCAGGCCATCGAGCAGCCCATTCCCATGGACGTCGTGGCGCAAGTGCCCAGCGCGGTGCGGATCTCCCGCCAGGACGCCTTTGTCCAGCATTTTCAAGACAACTATCGAGACCGCGGCTTTACCTATTCGGAGGTGGGCCCGGCCTATGAGTTCGGCTACCTGCGAGGCCAGGAGGGCCGCTTCACCGGTCGATCCTGGGACATGATCTCGTACGACGTGCGAGCGGAGTGGGAAGAGATCCACCCGGGCACGGCTGACGCGATGGTGATGGCCATGCGGTACGGCTTCGAGCGAGCCCGCTCCCGTCTCATCACCAGCCGGCCTTGATCTGCCGAGCAGGTCAATCACGCCCACCGGTCTTGGCCGGTGAGGCGTTTTTTCTCTCGAGGTTTATGTGGCTGCCTGCCAGGGTAGACTTAGGTCCTAGGACCATGGTCGGGGGGGCCACTAAGCCTATTGACCCAGTAGAGCGCTCCTAGGAATAGACGTGGTGCCAATGGTGTCCCAGTGCCTTTTGTTGCATAATGAGGTCAAGACAGAGGCGAGGCGAATCCAGGAGGGCAAGACGATGGAAGCGTTGCAGAGCTGGAAACACACGTTGTCCCAGGGCCACACCGTCCAGGTGCGGGCGACCTCCGATCTGGGCACCGTGCAACCGGGCGACACGGTGACGGTCGCTCCCTCTTCCTTCAGAGAGCTCAAGAGGGGCGACGTGGTACTGTGTTCCGTGAGCGGCCGGCCTGGGCTCCGCAAGATCGCCCAGTGCCGAGACATCTATGGGGTGCGCTGCCTGGAAGTGATGGAGGGCGCCGGCCTGCACTACGTTCAAGAGTCGACGGTGTATGGTCGCATGGTCTACGCCCGCAAGATGAATGGCCAGGTGGTCGCACCCGACCGGGTCATCAACTCCGTCCACGCCGTGGTGCGCGGCCTGAAGAGGGTCCTCTTCCCGGGAGCCTGAACTCTTAGCCCGCATG
>DASYBA010000196.1:0-11798 GCA_036501005.1 Candidatus Xenobia bacterium
GATAAAGCAGGGGGCGCCCGAAAAGAAAAGCCCCGAGTGTACCAGGGATCACGCTCGGTTGGTGTCCCGAATCGCTGTGCCGCTCTGGGTCCAGGACTACCATGGGGGTGGGTGGAGCGCCCCCCCGGGAGGTGACATGACAAAAAAGCCCTTGACTGGTCGCGGATTTACCCTGATCGAATGCATCGTGGCCTGCGCTGTCATCGTGCTGGGCTTCCTGGCCGTCGCCTCCGTCTTCCCCGCCAGCATGCGGGGGGCCGCCGCCGATTTGAACCACACGACTGCCGTTCGGCTGGCGCAAAACACCCTGGACGCGATCCGCAGTCACCCGTTTGGGACCGCGCTGCCCGCCAACCTGCTGTACACCGCGGCCAATCCCTTCCTGGCGCCGAAGGTGGTGGAGGGGGGTGCGGGCCAGGCCACCGCCTTCACCACCGAGGTGGCGTTCCAGAACGGCTTCGCCGACGGTAGCCAGCCCAACCCGAACGACGCCGACTTCGACGTGGCCGTCATCACGGTACACTGGAGCGAGGGCACCGGCAGTGGGGCTCACACCTTGGACAAGACCTTTGTCATGGAAGGGGGCATCAGCCGTGTGCCGTAAGGGCTTTAGCCTGGTCGAAGTCATCATCGCCGGGTTCATCATGCTGATCATCCTGGGGTCGGTTTTCATGCTCTTCGTGCAGAGCCGGAAAAACTATGAGCGCCCGCGGGCCACCATGGCCGCCCAGGAGCAGATGATGCGGGTGGTCCACTGGCTGACGCAGGATCTGCAGGAGACCGACATCCAGAGTGTGCGCTCCTATCCCAACCCGCAATCCCCCTCCGAGGCGCCGGGTCTTGCCTTGATTTCGCCTCGCCTGGCGGGGCCTCCGCTGGACGCTGGTCCGGCCCAGACCTTCTCTACCTCAGCCCAGGGCGTGACCTCCTTTGGGGCCAACGCTGCTCTGCCGTTCGGCACCGTGCAGTGGCAGAAGTTCGTCTACTATACCCTGGTGACGGACCCGCTCCATCCCGGGGTCGGGAACCTGGTCCGAGAGGAAGGGGCGCTCCCCGCCAACCAACCGGCCTATGGCAGCCCGCCGTTCAATACCCATCTGCCGTTGGGCCCCGACAAAGACCACCCGCCCTCACTGGCCGCCCTGGAAAAGACCACCCGGCGGACACTGGCCCAGGACGTCCTGCTGGCCAACCAGACGCCGTCGGCTACCGGGCCGTACCTGGAGCCTGGCGTCGGGGTCTTGAATGGCTTTGGGGGCTTCCAGGTTGGGTTTGAGGCCCATTCGACAGGCCAGGTGGTGGCGCCGCTAGCGCCTTTTCAGGGGGCGGCCGGATTTGTCTTTACCCCCTTTGACGACACTCACAATGCGCCCGCGGTGGTCGTGAACCTGGCGCTGCAGGACGTGTCGTCGTCGACCGGCAAGCCGACCGTGGTGACGTTCCAGCTCCAGATTCAGCCCCGCAACTAGGAGGCGGTCCATGCAACGACAGACCCGACACGGCATCATCCTCCCTCTGGCCATCTCGATGATGTTCGCCATGATGATTTTGGCGCTGGCGCTCATTCAACAGGAACAGTCCAATACGACGTACACCTTCATCGACGAGGTCGAGGGCCTGGAGGACCAGCAGGCGGAGGCCGGGTTCTCGACCATGCAGGCCATCTTCCAAGGTCAGGCAGAAGGCAATCCGAACCTGTTGGTCTCGGAGACGAGCATGTTCAACGCGCCGGGCCCCTTTGGCACGTTCCACGGACCGGTGCCGGCACCGTCTCCCCCCCCACCCACTGCCGTGCAGTTGTTGGGCGACTTCACCCTGGCCGCCAAACCGTCGGTGCAGTCCCTCTTCAACAATCCCAATATCGGATTCGACTTCAACCAGGTGGGTGGATCCGCCATCCCCCAACGCTACGCTCGAGTCGTCGAGACCGCCCAGCTTCCCAACCAGACCACCAAGAGCGGGCTCTTCATGGCCCCCAGCCAGAGCTACTATTCCGTCTACAGCCCCAGCTATCCGTATGGCATGCTGGCCTTCGACGGCAACCTCCGAGTGCGGGACGCCTTCGCGGTCAGCGACCCGACCTTCAAAGGGCAGGCCATTGGCCTCCCCGTCAACCTGTTCGGCAGTCTGGCGGTGCTCGTCTCCAACTACCTCAACGGCCATGCCTGGGTCAACAAGAGCTCAGCGACGGTCCAGCTTCTGGGGGCGGCGGGCGTGGGAGGCGGCGTCGCCCACCTCCTGGCGGAGCCACCCGTCTTCCCCCCGGCGGACTTCCAGGCGTCCTTGACCAAGGCCTTGACGACTCTGCCCAGCGCGCCCAGCGTGTCGGTCAACCTGTCGACCCTTCTCTCCGCCCTCTCCAGTCCGATCACGTTGGCCATCGACGGTGCCGGCCTGAGCGGTTCGGGCAAACTGTTGCAGGGCGTGCTGTCGGTGAGCGGTGGGGCCCTGGTGGTCGCCAATAACTTTCAGGCGGCACCGGGAGCTTCCACGGTGATTCCCGTGAGCCTGGTCGTCAATGGCAACCTGCTGGTGCCCGACCGGTCCATCCTGGTCGTGCAGGGGTCGCTGCAGGTGCACGGCGATTTGGTGCTGGGGCAGCAAAGCACTTTAAGGGTCGAAGGAGCGGTCCAGGTCACCGGCCATCTGGGGCTGACCGGACCGGCCACCGGCGGGCTCAACACCAGCATCCTGGCCGAAGGCGCCGTGACCATCACCCAGGGCAGCGCGCACGTCGTCGTGAGCGGGTTCTCTCCCGTGGGCAGTCTGTTCAGTGAGAACGTCAACTCTATCAGCCAGCTCCTCGGGATCCCTCCCGTTCTGACGGTGGTCAACCTGGCCGATATCACGGCCGCGGGCAGTGCACTCAGCCTGGCCAACGGCGCCATCTCCGGCCTGACCCCGCTGATTGGCTCCTTCACGGTGACCGTCGATACGCCCGATCCGGCGCCGGGGGCCTTCATCGTCTCGCAGGGGGGCAGTGGCATTACGCTCGTCGATACGAGCAATCCCTCTGTCGGCACCAACCAGGCAGGCTGGCTCGTGTCAGAGGGGGGGAGTGTCGTCCTCAGTGTGTCCGGCCCTGGCACGTGCACGGGGATGGTGTGGGCCGACACTTCGATCCAGGCCGACGACACCAGCTTTCACGAATTTCCCTACTACTCGGCGGCCGACGTGCTGACGTCGACCAGCCCGCCGAGCAGCACGCAGGTGGCCGCCTTTCGCTATACCCGCACCGCCTGGGGCAAGCTGCCGTAGGTCCAGCCGAAACCGGGCAGGGCCCATCGCCAAGCTGCGCGACGCCGGAAGCTAGGCTTTCTCGGCGGCGTCGCCGGCCGCTTCTCCGACGTTCATGCAGACCCGCTTGACTTCTTCGATGGTGCACACGCCCGTGTTGACTTTCAGAAGGCCATCCTGATACAGCGTCTTCATGCCGTCCTTGGCGGCAATTTTGGCCAGCTCGCCGGCATTCGCGCCCATGGCGATGGCGTTGGCCAGCTCTTCGCTGACTTCCACCACCTCGTGAATCGCCAGTCGGCCCCGGTACCCGGTGTCGTGGCACTTCTGGCAGCCCTTGCCGACAAACATGTGCTGATCGACCATGCCTTCTCGGTCGTACTCCTCTTTCAGGGCGGGGGTCACCGGAACCTCGGTCTTGCAGTCCTTGCAGATGCGCCGGATGAGTCGCTGCGCCATGCCGCCAATGAAAGTGGTCGACAGGAGGAAGGTTTCGATACCGCGATCCCGCAGTCGGGTGATGATACCGATAGAATCGTTGGTGTGGATGGTAGAGAGCAGCAGGTGGCCGGTCAAGGCGGCCTGGGTACTGATGGCGGCCGTTTCATCGTCTCGGATTTCACCCACCAGAATGACGTCCGGGTCCTGTCGCAAGAACTCTCGCAGGGCCCGGGCAAAGGTCAGTCGCTTCTCTTCCTCTCGAGGGGCCATGTTGACCTGCACCTGGACCACGCCGTGCATCTTGTATTCGATAGGATCCTCGACGGTGAGGATCTTGCGGTCCGGCCGGTTGATTTCAGCCAACGCCGAATACAGGGTGGTGGACTTTCCTGACCCGGTGGGCCCCGACACCAGCACCATGCCGTGCGGCTGGTTGATGAGGCGGCGGAACACCGTCATGTTGTGCTGGCTGAAGCCCAGGTCTTCCAGCGTCAGGTGGAAGGCGCCCTTGCTGAGGAGTCGCATGACGATGCTCTCACCGTCCGCGACCGGGACGCAACTGACGCGCAGGTCGAATTCTTTCTCCGCCACCCGCACACTGATGCGGCCGCCCTGCGGCAGCAGTTCCTGGGCGATGTCCATGTTGGCGAGGATCTTGACTCGCTTGAGGTAGGCGGCCGCCTGGGAACGGGGCCACACGTCCTGCACGTGCAGGATGCCGTCAATCCGGTAGCGCAGCACCACGTCTTTCTCATAGGTTTCGATATGGATGTCGGAGGCGTTTACGGAAATAGCTTCCTTGATCATCCGATCGACCGTCTCGACGGCGGGACCCCGCACCACGTCTTCGGATTGCAGCAGCCTCTGCTGCTCTTCCGTCTGGATGATGCTGAGGTCCTGGCCCTGGAATTTCTTCTTTTCCAGCCACTCGGCCCAGCCGACCTGTTCCGTCCCCTTGGTCCGCCGGTAGACGTATTCCATGGCGAGGTCGACCATGGTGGCATCGGAGCGCATGATCTTGCACTTGTACTTGCCGTTGGTGGCGTACGAGATGTGGTCGTAGATGTAGACTTCGGGCTGCTTGACGACGAGCACCAGCTCTCGGCCCTGGCGACCGATACAGAGCCCTCCGATACGGTTGGCAATGCTCTCCGGCAGGAGCGCGGCGATCTCGGGTTCGAGGTGCAGCGTGTTCAAATCGGCAAACGGATACTCTTCATTGCCATCGACCTCGGCCGCGGCGGGTTTGGGGGCCGCTCCTGTTGGGGGCTGAGCCTTCGGTTTGATGAACTTGTTGAGCAATCCGCCGAAGACGCCGGACTGGGGCTCGGGAGGGGCCGGCGCAGGCTTGGGCGCGGCCTCGGGTGACCGCCACTGCATGTTGACCATGGACTGGGGAATGACCAGGGGCGGCGGGACCGCGGGATCCGCCGCGGGCGCAGGGGCCGGAGCGGCGCCGGCGAGCGGCGCGTCGATGACCATGGTCGACGGGTCGGGATAGATGCTGGCGGGAGGAAGCGACTGCGGCGGCCCCGGGGATGGGGCGACTTCAGGGGCCGCCGCTGGCGCGGCGGCGCTCGGGGGCGCCAGAAACGGGGCGAGTCGTTCCCGTACCCACTGTGCGCTGGGCGGACGGTCCTCCGCTTTGAGGGCCATGAGATGCTCCAGCAGCGCCACGAACGGTTCATTCAAGGCGGGGTTGGCCTGCGCCACACTCGTCAGGGGCTCGTTGTCGACCAGTCGGTCCCATGCGGCGGTCGGATTCTGGCCAGTGGCCAGTCGATAGAAGGTCGCCCCCAGGGCGTACAGATCCGTGCGAGGCTCCGTGCGAGATTGCCCGGAGAGCTGCTCCGGTGCCGCAAACTCCCGCAAGCCATGACCTTTGAGGGCGGTGCGCTGGCCAACGCTTTCCGACATGCGGGCCAATCCGAAGTCCACCAGCTTGATGATGGCGTTGGGGGTCAGGAGGACCGAGTGGGGCGTCAGATCGCGATAGACGATGGGGGGGGTCTGGCCGTGCAGGTAGGCCAGTGCGGCGGCAATCTGGTCCATCCAGCGGGCCAGCAGGCGCTGCCCCGGCCGCACCGACATGTGGTCGATGACATAGTCGAGGGGGTTCCCTTCGAACGGTTCCATGATGGTGACCATGGCGTCGCCTTCCGACAGCGTGTCCAACACGCGAGGCAGATTGCGATGGATGAGGCGCTTGAGAACGTCGGCCTCTTTGAGAAACTGGGCCAGGATCTGCTCCCGCAGGTCGGGCGCCACCCCGATAGGCAGCATGAGGAGACGGATGACGACGGGTGTGCGTGTCGAATAGTCCAAACCTTTGTGCAAGGTGCTGAACCGACATTGCAGAAACTGCTCTCCCAGTTCGTAGCGTCCACCCAGGACCACGCCAGTTTGCAGTGCTTGCACGTTTGCTGCTTCTCCTTAGTAGTACAGTGACCGAAGCCGACCTTGGCCGGCCAGGCCTTCCAGAGCCGAGACGATGCGGGGGTGATGGCTGACCCCTTGGATGTGAAGGAAGTTGGCCAGGTAGTCCATGAGGTCGGCCGGGGAAGTGAAGGTGGCGCGCCGGGCCATCACGCACTCGTCCAGGTCTTCCGCCAGTGAGAGAATACACGCCTCCAGAGACATGGATGCGCCGGCCAGGCCCTGGGGAGAGCCGCTGCCGTCGAAGCGCTCGTGATGGAGCTCGACGACGTCGGCCAGGGTTTCGAGCCGCCGTACGCCGCGCAAAGCCCGGGCCCCGATCAGCGGGTGGTTGCGCTTGAGGGTGAGCGCATCTTCTTCCCCTCCCAGCACCCAGCCCAGGTCGTGGTACTGGGCGGCGAGCCAGATGCGCTGTCGGTCGGCAGCCGAGAAGGTCAGGGCCTCGGCCAGCCCGGTGCAGACCTGCGAGACCCGCCAGATGTGGCCCTTGCCGCCCGGTGCCACAGCTTCCTGGGCGGCCACCAGCCACTCGCCGGTGTGCAGTTGCAGATTGTTGAGGTCATCGCGAAGCTGCACGGCGACGAGCCCCGTGGCGATCTCCTGAGCCAGTTGCTCCAACTGGGTGCGATCGGCCTCCGTATAGCCCTGGGGACGGGTGCGATTGACTTGCAGTGCCCCCACGATGCGGCCCTCGCACAACAACGGCACGGCGGCGGCCACCACGATGCCGTCCATGTCAGCGTCCCGCCGTTCGTCCCGCGGGGCGTCGTTGGCGACCACCGTCTCCCGGTTGAACACACTGTACGGTGCGAAGCCCGGGCCTTCGACGTCGAGGACTCGTCCGCTCTGCGGATCGAAGATGCGATTGTGCACCTCGTCGAGCAGATACACGACGGCCTGCTCTGCCGAAAGGAGAGAACAGGCCGTGGCGGACGCGGCCTCGGTCAGGTCATCAATGGTTTCGAGGTAGAGAAATCGGTTCACATCTGCTTCTGGACCGCCATGGAGATGCCCAGGATGGGTAGCAGGATACCCAGCACGAAAAAGCATACGACCGCACCGACAAACGCCATCATCAGGGGTTCGATGAGAGACGTCAGGGCGGAAATGGCGGCGTCCAGTTCCTCCTCATAGAATTCTGCGATACGTTCGAACATGACGTCCAGGTTGCCCGTCTCCTCGCCGATGGACGCCATCTGCACGAGCAAGGGCGGAAACAGGGGGATGTTGGCGAGAACGGAAGAGATCTTGCCGCCCTCCTGAACGTCGTGACTGACCTTTTGGATGCTGCGAGCCACGTAGGCGTTGCCGGCCGCCCCCGCCACGTAGGTGAGGCCTTCCAGCAGCGGCACGCCGCTCTTGATGAGAATGCCGAAGGTTCGACAGAAGCGGGCCAGGGCGGCCATCTCGATAAGCTTGTGAAAGAGCGGCACGTGGTACTTGATGGTATCCATGAACAGCTTGCCCGCCTCAACCTTTTCCAACAGCCGGATGCCGACGTACATGAGGATGCACACCGTGATGACGATGGTCATCAGGAAAGGGTTGGTGAACACGTGGCTCATCTTGACGAGAATGGCCGTGATGGGGTAATCCTTTTCGATATTGAGGCCCGCCCCCATGAACACAGGGGTGAAGGCGGGTAGCAAAAAGGCGACCAGGCCATACACGATGAGGGCGCTGAAGATGAGGACGAACATCGGATAGGAGAGGGCGGCCTTGATCTTGCGCTGCAGCTTCAGGTCCTTGTCCATCAATTCGGCCAGCCGCGCCACGCAGACGTCCAGGCCACCCGTCGCCTCGCCGACCCGGATGAGACTCAAATAGAGGTCGCCAAAGGTGTTGCGGTGGCGCGAGAAGGCCTGATGCATGCTCTGGCCTTGCTTGATCTGGTTGGTGATGTCGCCGAGAACGCTGGCCAGACGGTTGCTGCTCGTCTGGTTCTGCAGGGTGGCCAAGGCCCGCAAGGTGGGCAATCCGGCTCGCAGGGTGGCGGCATATTGTCGGGTGAAGAAGGAGAGCGCCTTGGGCGAGACGCCGAAAGGCTCGAAGCTGAAGCCGCGGGATTTGGCCTTGGCGACCGCCTTCTTCTCCTGGATTTCCAGGATGCTGAAGCCTTGCGACCGCAGGTCGGCCTTCAGCGCCTCTTCGTTGGTGAATTGCTTGCTGGTACCGGTCTGGACCTTTCCCGCGGACGTGACGACCTTGTATTCGAACTCCGGCATGTGTCGCGTTCCTCAGCCTGCAATGGTTTGGCCGCTCCCTTTCGCCTCATGGCGCAGGATTCCTGGTTTATCCAACCACCCGGCCTGGGCTGATGTGGCGGCTGGAGGAGGGTATTCCAGACACCTGTCCGAGGGCCAGCAGGCGGAAGCCGGACGAAGGGTCCGGGCTGTATCCCACCATCTGGGGGGAGCGGGTGAGCTGGGTCGGCGGCATGTCCGCCAGCATGGCGAAGGGGAGGTCATCTTCGAGAACGACCTCGTCATCGAGCTCGATCACGGCCCGGCACGTCACCTGGTCGGCTTGATCGGGATCCGGCGGCATTTGTTGCACCACGCGACCGGGAAAGTTGTGGGACCAGAAGCTGAACAAGGCACGCTCGGGCAGCGGACCCGCGCCGGCCGGAACTTGCAGGGCGGCGGTGAAACGGTGGCTGGGTTGGCCCCAGCCCGGGGAGACCAGCACCATGCCCGGCTTGACTTCGTCGAGCTGCAGGCCATCCGGTACCAGGTGGAAGCCTTGCGTTTCGGGGTAGCGGTCTTTGCCCTGATCCTGGTAGTATCGGTTGCCCCGATCGGAGGCCAGGTCCTGGATGGCCACCTGGCGGGAGACGCCTCGCCCCAGCAGCAGCAGAGTCCGCGGCACGCCCCCGGTGGCTCGGATGAAAGGTCGCGGCGACTGTACCACCAGGCCTCGCCGGAGGCTCCGAGCCCGTTGCACCCCGGCAATGAATGGACGGCGTGCGACCTCTCGCGCATCGACCCGGCATTGCAGCCAGATTCGATATAGATCATCGGATGGATAGGCCAACGCCAGATCCGCATCGACGTCGGGACGGGCCAAGAGGGCCATGTCCAGTCGTATGGCATGAACCTGCGGCCACGGCGGAGGGATAACCCCCGGTGGGAAGTCTGTCGGGTTGCGCAGCGCCAGGATGCACATCGTGTCGCCCTGGTGCGTCAAGGCCGCGGGCAGCGGCATGTGGTGGCGGAGGCCGGTATAGATCGTCTCTCCCCATCCATCGGGCGTCTGGGGGCGGAGCCCCAGGGTCCACTCCATGAAGCGGTCACTGGCGACCAGTGCGAAACGGCCGTCCGTGGCCAACAGGTGCTCGGTCCCGGGGCCGCCCGGCGGCTGGAGGGGGGGGACGTGGCCGCCCATCGGCAGCGGCTCATCCTCTCGAATGCAGACCGGCTGGCTCCACGACTGGCCGCGGTCGTCGCTCGACAGAAGCCAGGTGGGTCGTCGCCCCCCCGGCCGGGTCACGAGCTGCCACGTCAGCCACCGGCGGCCGTCGCCGCCGGCGGCCAGTTGAACGCCCGCGATCGGTTCGCTGGCGACGGCCAGGGGGCGCGGCTCGCTCCACTCGCCAGCCAGGTCCGGTGCGGTCGACCACAAGATGCGTGGCTCGCCGTCGCGGGTCGCCTCCCCCCACGCCAGACAGCAGCCCTCCCGCTGCAGGAAGGCAAAACTGTGGCCCAGAGCTGCGCCCCTGGCTACTGGCCAGGTGTGCCCGACGGTCACGCCGCCCAGGGTGATGGCCTCGAGCGGGCTCAAGACAACCCCGCCCAACCGCGGCAGCGCTCGACGGCCAGCCGCCACAGTCGATAGCGGCGCTCACGCTCGGTGGGATCGAGCATGGGCATGAAGGTGCGATCGACCCGTCGATGGCTGGCAAAGTCGTCCGCGTCAGCCCACACCTTGGCCGCCAGTCCGGCCAGTCCGGCCGCGCCCATGGCCGTGCTTTCCAGTTGCACGGGCCGCTCCACGGGCAAGCCCAGGGCGTCAGCCTGGAACTGCATGAGAAAGTCGTTGCGAGCCGCGCCGCCGTCGACCTGCAGCCGATGAATCTCCACCCCGAGGTCCTCCCGCATGGCGTCGACCACGTCCCGGGTCTGCCACGCGATGGCCTCCAGGGCCGCTCGCACCACGTGGGCCCGCTCGGTGCCCCGGGTAAGGCCGATGAGAAGGCCCCGGGCATTGGCATCCCAATAGGGAGCGCCGAGACCCGCCAGGGCCGGGACAAAGCAGACGCCGCCGCTGTCGGGTACGCTGCGGGCCAGGCCCTCGCTCTCATCAGCGTGCTGGATGATGCCCAACTGGTCACGTAACCACTGGATGGCCGCGCCGCCGATAAAGACGCTGCCCTCCACGGCGTAGGAGGGGGTGCCGGCGAGGTCCCACGCCACCGTGCTGAGCAGATTGCGAGAGGCTCGAGGCTGGGGGCCGGTGTTGAGCATCAAGAAAAGGCCAGTGCCGTAGGTGTTCTTCAACGATGAGGAGTCGAAGCAGCCCTGTCCGAACAGGGCGGCCTGCTGGTCGCCCACCAGCGAGAGGATGGGCAGGGGCGATGGCAGCAGATCGGCGGTGGCCGTGGCCAGCGATCCGCTGGACGGCACCAGGGTGGGCAGGAGGGAGGGTGGGATGCCCAGCAGGGCGCACAAGGCCGGATCCCAGTTGCGAGTCTGCAGGTTGTAGAGCAAGGTCCGCGAGGCATTGCTGGGATCGGTGATGTGGGCCTGGCCGCCCGTCAGTTTGTGCACCACCCAGCTATCGATGGTGCCGATCGCCAGTTCGCCCCGCTCGGCCCGCTCCCGGGCGCCGGGCACGTGGTCGAGGAGCCACTTGATCTTGGTGCCGGAGAAGTAGGGGTCGAGCACCAGCCCGGTCTTGTCTCGGAAGATGGGCTCCAGGCCGGCCTCTTTAAGGGCCTGGCACGTGTCGGTGGTGCGCCGGCACTGCCAGACGATGGCGTGGTGGAGGGCCTGACCGGACGCCCGATCCCACAGGACCACGGTCTCCCGCTGATTGGTGATGCCGATGCCGGCGATGCGCTCCACCGGCACCGCCGCGAGCACCTCGCGAAGGCAGTCTCGGGTGGTCTGCCAGATGGCTTCGGGATCGTGCTCGACCCAGCCCGGCTGGGGAAAGATCTGCGGAAATTCCCGATAGGCAGATGCCAACACGTGCTGCTGGCGGTCGATCACGAGGGCCCGGTTGCCCGTCGTGCCCAGGTCGAGGGCGAGAATCGCGTCGGCGGTCATACAGCTCCTTTCCTTGGGTGGGGGCTGTCGATTCTCTCGGACCGCGGGAACTCCTGGCCGGCCACGACAATTGGAATGCGTTGACCGGGAGGTGGCGAATGAGGCGGACGTTGATGGCGATGGGTCTGGCCGTGTTGGCAGCCGTCGGGGTTCACGAAGCCGGGCTGGGGTCCGACCAGGGTTGGAAGGGGACCGAGGCCGCCAAGGCGCCCGTCGACCGCGAGGTGCATGCTCACCTGGAGACCGCCGACTTCGCCCTGGGCTGATTCTGGGAGAGCGACGCCCGGTTCGGGTGTCTGAAGGGCGTGGTTCGAACCCGATGCGGCTACTGCGGCGGGCAGCAGCCGAATCCGACGTATCACCATATCGGTGACCACACGGAAACCATCGAGGTCGACTTCGATCCGCAGCAGATCT
>DASYBA010000197.1:0-1977 GCA_036501005.1 Candidatus Xenobia bacterium
CATTGCCCACAAGAGCGGCACCATGCTGCTATTCATCAACCAGATCCGGGAGAAAATCGGCAATCCGTTCGGTAATCCCGAAACCACCCCGGGCGGTCGGGCCCTTAAATTCTATGCGTCGGTCCGATTGGAGGTTCGGCGCGTCGAATCGGTCAAGCAGAACGGCGAGGCGGTCGGCAATCGGGTGCGTACCAAGGTGGTCAAGAACAAGGTGGCGGCCCCGTTCCGACAAGCGGAGTTCGACATCATGTTCGGGCGAGGCATCTCGTGGGCAGGCAGTCTGCTGGAAGCGGCTGTCGATCATGAGCTGGTCGATCGACACGGCACCTGGTTCAACTTCAAGGAGACCCGCCTGGGCCAAGGCAAGGAGGGCGCCAAGAGCTTCCTGGAGCAGAATCCGGAAGTGGCGCAGGCCCTCCAGTCAGCGCTTAACGAGCGCCGGCTGGCCGCGGTCAACTGACATGTGCTGTTCGAGCATCTCTTTCGAAATCTCGCCGTCGTCGTATAGCTTCTGCCAGTAGGTGGGGGCTTGCAGAGCCACCTGGGGGGGTGCATGCCCTCCCAGGTCGGCCCTGACCTTGGCGGTGGCCTTGGACAGTCGGGCCGCCTCGCGTCGAGCCTGGTCGGCCTGCTGCTCCATGGCGTCGGCCTGACGTCGGGCAACGGCCCCCTCTCGATACAGGGCTTCGGCCTGCGCCCCCAGGCGGAGCACCCGGGCATCGCGCAGGCGGTGCTGCAGCAGCTCTGCCTGCAACACGACGAGCTGCCCTTGGGCCTCCCGCCAGTCGACCGCCTGCGTAGCGACGGAGGGACTATAGAACGTGGGGGCGCCCCAGCCCCCAGCGTCATAGCCCACCATCTCTTGCGAGTCGCCATTGTTGCCGATAAGACGGGCAGCGCCGTCCGAGGCCACGATCTCCGTGTGCTGGTCCTGCCCTTGGGCGTCGTGCAGGATGGCGACGTCTCCCGGCCGGGCCTCACGACGAGAGACCGCCCTCCAGCCCTGCGTCTGGAGTCCCTTTTCGAGGGTGGCGACCCACGCATCGCCCGGGGTTCTTCGATAGCGGCCGGTGGCGGCTTCGACAGCCGCCACAAAATCCGCACAGCCCTTGGTATGGCGGCCCCATACCTGGTACCCAGGCACCTGGACGTCCTGACAGAGGACGCCCACTTGATGCTGCGCGGTCTGCACGGCCTGTCGGCCCGACCCGCCGGACAGGACCGGCCAGGTCAGCAGGAGGAACAAGATGAGCGCCTTCTTCACGTCAGTGCACCGACACCGGCGCCGTCGACGTGCCGCGCCGCAGCATGAGCGAGAGAGGAATGGTGGCCAGGGCCAGGAGCGCCAGCCAGCGGAACGTGTCGACATAGGCGAACATGGCCGACTGTTGCAGCAGGTTCTGATACACCACGGCATACGACTGGGCTGTCGAACCGAGGGCAGTGCCCAGGGCCGCCACGTGGTTGGCGAAAGTGTCGGAGAGCGGCGTCATGTGCCCCGACAGCATGTTCTGGTGGACCAGACTCGCTCTTTCGACCAGCGTCGTGGAAAGCGATATGCCCACACTCCCGCCAATGTTCCGCATGAGGTTAAAGACACCCGTTCCGTCTCCCATCTTGTCCAGGGTCAAAGTGCCAAACGACAGGGTGGCCAGGGGGACGAACACGAAGGCTGTGCCCAGGCCGCTGATGACGTTGGGCCACATGACGCTGGCGGTGCCGACATCGAGGGTCAGGTTGCCCAGCACGAACGTGGAGGTGGCGACCAGGCCGAAGCCGGTGCCGACCAGCACGCGGGGATCGATACGCTTCATGAGCGAGGCGATAATCAGCATGCCCAGCACGGCGCCCGCGCCGCGGGGGCTGACCGCCTCGCCGCTCTGCAGGGCCGGGTAGCCCATGAGGGTCTGCAGAAAGAGCGGCAGGAGCGCGTTGGTGCTATACAACAGCACGCCCATGGCCGTGATCATGACGGTA
>DASYBA010000198.1:0-4512 GCA_036501005.1 Candidatus Xenobia bacterium
GTCGCCGGCGAACCGCACCGCGTCTTCGACCTCGGCCATGTTGTCCGAGCTCAGCAGCGGGAGCATCAGCTCCAGCTTGGCCCGGGCGGGGAGGTTGGACTGCACCAGGGTCTGCAGCGCGCCTCTCCGCACCTCCTGCACAGGACTGAACAGCGCGTTCGCCAAGGCCTGCGTCCAATGCACGTCGCCCGCCCGCATGGCGGCCAGGATGCGCATGCACTCCTCGTGCGTCGTGCACTTCTGCAGCTCTTGCGCCAGCGTGAGCGACGGATCGGCCTCCATCTTGTTGAGCAGATACACGGCGGCCATCCGCCCCATGGGGTGATCCGCCTGGCGGAGGTAGCCCAGCAGCCAGCGGCGGGCCTCCCGGCCCATGTTGAGGAGCCCCATGGCAGCCAGCGTGCGCTGCTCGGCGTCGGCGCTCTCCAGGCCCTGGAGGAGCGTCTCGGGACGGGTGTGGAGGAAGGTGGTCAAGGGCACGTCCACCTGCCGGGAGAGGTGCACCAGGCGCTTGACCTCGTCCGGGCGTGCCTGGCGGAGCAGGTCGGTCAGGTGGGCCGACATCTCCTGATCCACCTCGATGGTGACCTTGCCGTTGGGAAGGGGCTGCTCGGTTCGCCGAGCTTCCTGGACCGTCCCCGGGTTCTTCTTCAGGTCGGCCAGCATCTGCTCGAGCTTCTTGAGCTGCGCGTAGAGCACCTCGTTGTTGCCGGCTGCCGCCGACATGGTCGCCAGCATGGTTTCGATGGAGTCGTTCTGTTGGCGGGCCAGGTCGGCCGCGTTCTTGACCACGACCTCTTCCACGCTCTTGAGCTTGCTGGCGTCGAACAGCTCTTTTTCGGCGACGCCGACGAACACGGTCTCATTGACCACGATATCGGTGATGTTGTGTGCCTGGCAGGCAGGCCACCAGCCGCCGACGGACTCCACGGCCTCGTGATTGGCGATGAGCAGCCGCAGAAACTCGTGACACTGCCGCTCGTCCAGCCCGGGCAGGAACTCAAAGCCTGACAGGAAGTGCTTTTGCAGCACGCTCTTGAATTCTACTGGCGTCTGCGCCACCGGCATGGTCTTGTTGTTGACGTAGAAGTGGTCCTCGGTAAAGGCGAAGGCGATGGGGCCGGTGTCTCGCAGAAGGCGGGTCATCACCGTCAGCGACGTGCCGAACGAGGTCAGGAAAATGGGGCTCTTGGGCCCGTAGACGCTCATGCTCTTGAGCGCCCGCAGGAACATGTTGAGGGCCAGGACGGCTTGCTCCGACTGCTGTGGCGACAGCTCGGCCACGTGGTGGAACATCTTGATGTGGAGCGCGTCGCTGACCACCACCTCGAGCGTCTTCGGCGACAGGAAGTCCTGGCTCAGGCGGGCGATGAATTCCAGCGACTTGTTGATGTCCCCGGCCTGCTCGTAATGCCACGCCGTCTGCGTGACCTCACCGGTGCGGTTGGCCCGTTCTTCTTCCATGGTACCAAGCTTGTGGTGCAGGCGGGTGCGCTGGGCCGGCGCAAGGCTGTCGTAGAACGCTTTGCGGGCGGCCTCGGAGACGAACATGTAGGCGCCCCGCTCGTCGGGTTGCACGAACATGGCCTCGCAGGCCTGCTGCAGCGCCTCCGTCAAGGCCGCGGTGGTCTCACCGGTCAGCTTCAGGACCGTCCGCAGCTCGAACCGCACCCCGACCACCGCGGCCTGGCTGATAATGCTCTGACAATCGATCGGCAGGTGCTCCCGGCGCCGCCGGATGGCCTCCTCCAAGGTGCTGGGCAGGACGTCGGGACGGAATTCGTTGATGGCCAGCATGCCGTTGCGCTCGGTGATGAAGCGGCGGGTCACCATGAAACGGAGCAGCTCCTCCAACAGGAGCGGGTTGCCGTGGCTCTTCTCCAGGAGGGTGTCGAGGCGACGCTCCAGGCCTTCGATGGGGGGCAGCAGGGTGGCAATGTAGGGGCCGATTTCCTGACGCTGCAGGGCGGGCAGGGCGATCGCCTTCATGTCGCCTTTGCGGGTCCAGCGGTCGATGAACTCCTGGCACGGATTCTGGTCTTTGCCGGTGTCGATGCCCAGGATGAGGCCGATGCGGCCGGCCAGCTTGCCGGTGCGCAGCGTGTCGAGGAGGCGGAGGGTGGCCTCGTCGGTCCACTGCATGTCGTCCAGGATGAGGAGTGCGGGTTGAGTGGCCGAGGCCTCTTCGAAGATGGCCGTCAGCGCGTTCATGACGCTGCGGGCTCGCTCCACCGGGCCCCGCTGGGCAGGCTCGCCCTGCAGGAGGGGAGTAAGTTCCGGCAGGACGCGGGCGGCCTCGTGCAGCTCCTGCATTTCCATGGTGGCCTGCAGGCGGGACGCCAGCGCGGCCCCGCGACGACGGATCCAAGGGCCCAGCATCTGCAGCATCAGGCCGAAAGGGGCCTGTCGAAGCGCGGCGCTGCCGTGCGCGATGGGGAAGACCTCGCAGTTGTCCTGCATCACCTCGGCGATGTCTTGCAGCAGGCGGCTCTTGCCCAGACCCAGCTCACCCGAGATGGAAATGAGCGGGGTAGGTTCGCGGTGCAGGTGGGCCAGCAGGTTGGCGTACACGCCGCCCCGATCAATCCACTCCTTGGCCGGGAAGAAGTAGTGGAACTCCTCCCGCAGCACCCTTCGCATCTGGGCGGGCAGGGAGGCCGTAGGGTTGACCGTCTCTTGCAGACCCAGGGCCTCGGTGATGGCGGCGACGCTGGGGGGCCGCATCTCTCGACGCACCTGCATCATCCACTCGATGGCCGACACGGTGCTGTCGGACAGGTCCAGACGGTATTCCTTGATGGGCACCAGCTCGCTGATACCGGAGGCGATCTCCATGGAGGGCGGCGGCACTCGCCCGGTCAGCAGCGCGTACATGGTGGCGCCCATGGAGTACAGGTCGGACCGGGCATCGGTGCCCCCGATGCCGTACTGCTCGGGGGCGGCGAAGCCGTGGGAGACCGCGCCCCGCAGACAGGTCTTGGTGGTGGCGTGGCCCTTGTCCGTATCGTTGAACTTGGCGATGCCGAAGTCGATGAGGCGCAGGGAGCCGTCCTCGGCCAGCATGATGTTGGCGGGCTTGAGGTCCCGGAAGATGACCGATGGGCTGTGGTTGTGCAGGTACTGGAGAACTTCGCACAGCTCCCGAGCCCACGTCATCATGCGGGCCTCGGAGATAGGCCCTTTGGCCTGCACGGATTCCAGTGTGCCGCCCTTGATGAAGTCCATGACGAGATAGTGGCGCTCGTCCATCTCGAAGAAGTCGTACACCCGGGGCAGGTTGGGGTGACGCAGGCGGTTGAGAATCCTGGCCTCGGAGCGGAACTGGGCTTCGGCTGCCTCGGCCGTCTCATCGTCGTCGCCGCTGCGAAGCAGCATTTCCTTGACCGCGACCTGCTCGTCGAGCTGCAGGTGGGTGGCCAGGTAGACGGCGCCCATGCCGCCCTGCCCCAGGACCCGCTCGATGCGGTACCGATCGTTGAGAATCATGCCTTGGGTAAGCACACTTCAACTCTAACATGCGTAGAACGATCTTTCTATGGACCAGATGGGGAAGCAGGGGGTGCCCGGGGTCTAGTCTTGATTGGGACCCAGGTCGTAAGCCTGGGCTCCTTGGCCCTGTCTGAATGGTCATGCAGGACCCGGTTTGGTGTCGTGGCAAACTCCACCTAATGCCGGTGAAACTGCCTGAGATACCGCCATCCGTGCTGGGAGAGTACCGCATCCTCCATTGCCTGGGGCAGGGGGCTCGCGGGGTCGTCTACGAGGCCGAGCACCTGACCACGCGCAAGCGGGTGGCGATCAAGTTCATGGGCCTCCCGGAAGACATGGACAAGGACGAGGCCCGGCAGCGCTTCGAGCGGGAAGCGGTCACGCTATCGCATTTTCGCCACCCCCACATCGTCGGGTTCGAAGGGCGAGGCGAGATCCAATGGGATGGTCTCACCGTCCCATATCTCGCCATGGAGTACCTGCCCTCCCTGCGTACCCTGGACCAGGCGGCGCCTCATTACTCTCGAGACTGGGTGCTCGACCGTCTGGAAGAGTTGCTGGGCGCCCTCGAGTACATGCACACGCATGCCGATCCAGTAGTGCATCGCGATTTGAAGCCAGCCAATCTGGGCATTCCGGACGATGGCCGTCTGCGGGTGTTGGACCTCGGGCTCGCCCGCGTCAAGATGAGCGAGCTGACCAACCAGGGGGCCGCCATGGGCAGTCTCGGCTATATGGCCCCGGAACAGTTGATGGACGCCAAGAAGGTGGACCAGCGGGCCGATATCTACTCCGTCGGCATGATCATGCTCGAGCTGCTGGGCGGCCATCCGTTGCGCAACATGACGAGCGGGCGGACGGTGAAAGCCGTCATCAGCGGTCACATCCCGCCCACCCCCGAACCCATTCCCGAGCCCCTCGATCGGTTGGCCCGGTGGTGGTGCGCGCTCAGCCCGCGGGAGCGCCCGGCCAGCGCCAACGCGGCCCTGCGAGAGTTGCGAGGGGTGCGTCAGCGCTCTCGCA
>DASYBA010000199.1:0-1950 GCA_036501005.1 Candidatus Xenobia bacterium
CAGGATGATGGGGTTGCGCAAGGAAGACCGCTACCAGACGGCCGCTGAGGTCGACCAGGCGCTGCGGCAGTGCATGCCGACCGGGTCGGTCGAGGTGGCCCGCATGGGACGTGCCCGCGTCCTGGTGATTGATGACGATCCCGTCGTCCTGGGGGTTATCGAAGGCGCGCTGGAATCCACCTACCAGGTGCTGCAGGCGTGCAACGGCCAGGAGGGCCTGGAAACTGCCCTGCAGATGCAGCCCGACCTCATCATCTCGGACATGGAGATGCCCATCATGGACGGCATGGCCCTGTGCGCCAAGCTGCGGGCCAACGCCGTCACCAGTGAGATCCCATTCATCATGCTGACCAGCTACACCGATGTCGGCCACGAGGAGCGCGGCTTGGAGGCCGGCGCGGACGATTACGTCGGCAAGCCCATCGAGGCCCACCGCCTGCTGGCCCGGGTCAAGGCTTTGCTGCGGCGCTCCCAGCGCCGCATGAAATCCAACTAGAGGAGATGCCCCCATGAAAAAAGCCGTCTTGCTGGCCGCCGCGCTGATCTGCGGGTGGGCCGCCCCGGTGCGAGCCGACTTTGACCACAGTGCCTTCAACAAAGTGTTGTCCACCTATGTTCACCATGGTCAGGTCGACTACGTCGGCTTGAAGGCCAAAGGCTCGGCTGGCCTGGACAAGTACCTGGCAGACCTGGCCACCGCCGACCCGGCGACTTTGAAAAACGACGACGAGCGGACGGCCTTCTGGGTGAACGCCTACAACGCGTGTTCCCTCAAGGCGGTGCTGGAGGGCGGCAACAACCAGAATCGGGCCGGCCGCCATCGCTTCTTCTCCGAGCTGAAGTTCAACGTGGCCAAGCACGACATGACGCTAGACGACATGGAGAACAAGTACATGGGCGACCTCTTCCATCAACCACTCGTCCACTTTGGCCTGGTCTGCAGCTCGGTGGGGAGCCCGCCGCTCCGATCCGAGGCCTATACCGGCGAGAACGTCACCAAGGACCTGGAAGACAACGCCCGCACCTTTGTGGCCGACCCGACGCGAGTGCGGTGGGACGAGGGTCACAAGGTGCTCTGGCTATCGCCGGTGTTCGACTGGTACAAGGCAGACTTCACGGCCGAGAAGGGAGACTCGGTCCTCGGTTTCATCCGGGAGCATGCGTCGGCGTCCGAGTCGCTGCCCGACGGCGCCCCCGACGTTCAATACTTCGACTACGACTGGTCCCTCAACGGGAACTAGGGTTCTCCCGTACCACCTGGTGCGGGAGCTTGTCGGTTCGAACGCCGAGAAAAGACGGGTGGCGGAGGCGGCCGTCTCGGGTCCACTCGCTAAACGCGACTTCGACCACCAAAGAGGGCTGGACCCAGTGCACGCCCTTCTTGCGGTCGGGGGCCCCCCGTTGAAAGGGCGTGGCGGGGAGCTCTAGCGATTTGAGGCGGCGTTCCAGCTCGGCCAGCATGTCCGCCGAAAAACCGGTGCCGACCAGGCCGGCATAGACCAGGGCGCCGGCGTCGAAATAGCCCAGCAGCAGGGCCCCCATGCCCTGTCGACTGCCCTTCGGGTCGGTGAAGCCTCCCACCACGAATTCCTGGCGGCTGACGCACTTCATCTTGAGCCAGTGCGGCGAACGGCGGGATTCGTATCGACTGTCGATGCGCTTCGCGATGATGCCTTCCCAGCCCGATCGACAGGCCTCCTCGAAGAGTGCTTCGCCCGCCTCCGCCACGTAGGATATCGGCACCAGAGGGCGCCGCAGGTCGAAGGTATCCGATAGAACCTGCTTACGGCTCAGCAAGTCCAGGTCCCGCGTGCTGTAGCCGTCGAGGTGGAGGATGTCGAACACGGCATAGACGACCTCGCTCTCGCCGACCTTTAGCCGCTGAAAACCCTGATAGTCGCCGCGCTGCCATGACACGATCTCGCCGTCGAGAACGCAGCGAGCCACGCC
>DASYBA010000200.1:0-7726 GCA_036501005.1 Candidatus Xenobia bacterium
CCCGCCACGTCCCGGACTCCCGCGGGGAGCGTGTCGGGTAACTGCAGGTAGGGCTTCCAGTCGCGATGGGTGTGATCTTTGAGAGCGTCCAGCGTCTTCAGGCGCCCCTCTGCCATGTCACGGCTGACTCGGCTGACCACCGAATACGTGGTACCGGCGCCGAGGGCGAAGTCGGCCCGCACCCCATCGTTGTGGTCGACATACAGCGTATCGCCGGGAAAGTACACCTGCGAGATGTGATACGCCCCCATGATCACGTTCGACATATCGTGGTCGAGGTAGAAGATCTGCACCAGATCTTCCTGGCCATAGAAACGGCCGGTGCTGATCTGGACCGGAGGTTGGGCCGACGTGACCTTGTCCAGTTTGTCTTCGTGCGAAATCTGCCACCCCCGGCCGTCGTAGTGATCGAAGGCCAACGCTCGATAGTAAGTCACCCTCGAGCTGCGGACCCGCATGACCACGTCATGCGACAGCTCGCCTCGCACCGTGAGGTCCATGTAGCTGTTGAATCCGGTGTAGGAGTTCGGATCGAAAACCTTGCCCCCGCGGGCCGCCGTCTGCGGCCCCACGCCTCCCGGGTAGGCCGGGTTTACGACCGTGCCACCGCCCATGTGGGGGAACGCCCGGACCATCGAAATAGGCAATGTTCGAATGCGCAGACCCGACAGATGCGGCACACAGACGTAGACGATCCCGCTGCCCACCAGCAAGAGTGCAAGCCAGACCGGCAGCCGCCGAGCCATGGCCATGCTGCGCACCTGGGGCAGCGCCGTGACGGGCGCCACCCTGGCCTGACTGGACATGCCGCTGCGCGCCTCCATCTCGGCTCGCCATGAGAGATAGCTGTGTTGCAACATGAACATGCCCGCCACCACGAAGGCCAGCAGGAAGCCCGCGAAGGCCGCGGTGGTACTCAACACGGCCGCGACCGCCATCAGCACGATGCCGACGAAAAACGACACGTTGAGGTTGTGTCGATAGGGAAGGTCGTAGGCGTGCAGCGTCTGCAGCCACATGAGAAGCGTGGCCAAGGGGATCCGGGGGTCGTTGGCGCTGGTCATGAGGTCGAGGAAGAACGCCCGCATGGCCCAGAACATGCAGCCCACGATGACCAGCTTGAGGGCCCAGTTGGGTCGGCCGCGGCGGTAATGGCTTTGCGTGTAGCCCAGCACGGTGAGGCCCACCACCAGCCAACCGAACGACGGCCACTCCTCTTCGTTGAGGATGGCCAGGACCCCAATGAGCACGACCGCCAGAGTCCAGGCGCGCAGGGGAATGGAGTTTTCCACCGGCAGGGGCCGGAACTGGAACCAGCGGCGCCGCTCAGCCATGCGCCAGGACCTCTGGCAGGTTCTCGACGTCGTCTACCTCGTAGACGTTCAACCCCGCCGCTCGCAACCGTTCTCCCGACGCCCGAAACAAGAGCACCGACACCCAGGCTCGCCGATCGTGCAGAGGCGCCAGGTCGGCCGCCTCCCAGTCGGGGCGGGCGGTGACGAGGAAGAGATGGACGCGAGCCGGAACCGCCGGGGCGGCGGTTCGGATGAGGTCCTGCGGAGACAGTGCGCCATCCGCCTCGACCGCCGCGAGCGCCGACAGGGCCTGAGGCGCTCGAGGATGCCGCAAGACCTCCCGGCCCACGATCAAGGTGATCGGCATGTTGTGCCGGTGGGCCGCCGTGCACAGCGAGGTGGCGCCGCTCACCATCTGCTCGACGAGACTCTGGCTGTCGCGGTGGGCGTCGAGCAGAATCGCGATGCTTTGCGAGGAGATGTCGTGGAACTCCTTGATCATCAGGTCCCCGGCGCGAGCGGTCGAGGGCCAGTGGATGAACCGCACGTCCTCCCCGGCCCGATACTCCCGAATGCCGGCCAGGTCGTGGCTGTGGCCGAGCACCGTGTTGACGTGATGGGGAACCACCGTCGAAGGCACCGCGGTGTGCACCGGCAATCGCGCCACGTGCGGGCCGACCGGCCACACCACCAAAGTACCCGGCGCCGCGCAGCGGGCGTAGGCGGGAAAGAGTCCTAACGGCGTCGCGGAGACGACCGACACTGCGCCCAGATTGAAGCGGCCTCGTCGTGGGCAGTCCAGGTCGTATTCGACCGCCGCCGACTCGCCGGGTGCGAGCCTGTCAATGCCCATGCGATAGTCGCCGCGCTCCGGCTGCAGACCGGCCGGGGCCACATCCCGCACGGTCAGGTACCAACGTGTGCGGGGACCGGGGTTGGTGATGGACAAGCGCATGACGACTGTGTCCCCGGCCTGGGGGTCGCCCAGTACCTCCCGGCGGGCGATGAGGCCCCGTACCGTCAGGCGCGGGCCGATCCACCCGGTAACCAGCAGCCCGGCCAGCACGGCCAGCAGAACGTAGAGCCAGCCCGCCTCGGTGTTGGTGGCGATGACATAGAAGAAGAGGCAGAGGGGCAGAAAAAAGAATTCCTGCAAGTTGGCAGAAAGACGCCGGGGACGGGAACCGCTAGGTTGAGACAAGGCGTTCTTCATTATAGCACCGCTGGAGTCGGCTCAGTGTACATCGAAGCCCCTTTCAAGCTTTGCGCAGCACGAATCGGGGCGGAGCCCTCGGAGACAGGGGAATGGCCTGCGGAGCCAGAAAGACTCAAGACCGTTGAATCAGGGCGGTGGAAAATGTGGTATATTCTCCCATGATGTTGTCGGATCTCTCCAGAAACCCCGTGCTCATTCAAGAGCTCGAGACGCGGTCGAGGTTCCCGAAGTCGTACCAGGGGTTCTTGTACGAGGGCCCGGCCCGTAGCATCCTGATGCTGGGCATTCCCGTCATGGCCAGCCTGGGTGCCTGGTTTCTCACGGGCCTGGTGCGCTGGACGCCGGGCAACCCGCCGTATCTGCTTTTTCTTTCCACCACGCTGTACACGCTCTACCTGGCCTATTCGGCCGCCCGTCTGGCCGGTGGGTCCATCGCCGTCGAGCGCCAACGCCAGGGTGCGAGCCACCTGCGGGTGCTCCCCATTTCGGTGCTGGACATCTACGTCGGAAAGTTTCTCGGCTCGCTCTTGCCTCTCTTTGTCGAGGTCCTGGTCGTCTGTCCGCTCCTCATCGGACTTTGCCTGCTAGGCTGGGGGCCTGTGTCGAGCGCGGTGTCGCTGACCCTGTTCTTGCTGGGCGTCATCGTGTGGTACGGAAGCTGGGGCATGTTCTGGTCGGCCCGCTCAACTCACGTCGACCAGGCCCTCAACCGGTCCATCATGACCGTGACCATCATGATGTACGTGCTGCCCATCGCCGGCATGATCTTCGGGGCGGTCGCCAATCTGCCCCCGGCCGTCACTGAACTGGGTATCGACCTGAATCCGCTGGTGTGCCTCTACACGACGATTGCCTCGGTGGCCTGCGACGCCAGCGCCGCCCATCGCATTCCGATGCTGGTCGGCACGATGGCCCCCATCACGGTCGGCCTGATCGCCTCCACCATCCACCAGCTCCGCCGAATCTAGCCCCCGCCTAGCTTACGGATCAGGTCATCGGACTGCTGAGCGGCCTGCTGCAGCGCGGTCGCCGGGTCGGTGCCCGACAAGGCTGAGAAGACGGCGTCGTCGAGGATGAGCCGCACGTTTTCCCACGCTGAGACGCGAGGCTGGATGTGGGCGTAGGGCAGCGCATCCAGCCCCACCTGGAAGCCCGGGTGCTCCTGCACGAAGGCCTCGTAGGTCGGGTCGGCCAAAGCCGAGCGGTGCACCGGCAGGTAGCCCGTCTGCGTCGCAAACCGTGCGTTATGGTCCGCGTGGGCCAGGTATCGAATCAGCCGGGCCGCGGCGGCCTGCCGTTCCGGCGGGGCCAGGATGGCCAGGTTGGTGCCGGCAAACTGGTACGACCGGGCCGCTCCGCTCGGTAACGTCGCCGCCTTGAACCCAAAGGTGGCCCGACTCGCCAGCTCCACCTGGGCCGTGCTGGACGCCACGTACATGGCGGCTTTCCCGGCCAGGAACTGGTCCTGCGCATCCCAGGCGGGCAGCGCGGCGTGCTCTCGATTCAACTGTTGCAGCGTGCGCAGTGCCTGCACGCCCGCCGCGCCGGAGAAGGCGGCCCGGTTGGACCCATCAAAGAAGGCTCCGCCGTTGGCGTAGAGGAGGTCGCCGAAGAAGTCCATGCCGGGCTGGAAGGTGACGCCGTAGACCCCCCGACGAGCGAGCGCTTCGCAGGTGCGGCGCAGATCGTCTACGCTGCGGGGCGGCCGGGGCACCAGGCGAGGATTGTAGTAGAGCAGGTAGACGCTCTTGTTGAACGGCATGGTGACTAGCGTACCGTTCCAGGTGTTGGCCTCCCGAAACGCCGGCACCAGGTCGGCGACGTGGTCGTCCGCGGTCAGGAAGGGCTGCACCGGAGCCACCGCCTGCACCGACATGAGCTGGACCGTCCAGTTCTCGTAGACCTGTGCCACGTCGGGCGGCTGGTGCTCGGCCAGGTGCTTGAGAATGGCCTGGTACAACGCGTGGTAGTCGTTCCCATACGGCTTGTCGGAGCCGATGAAGCGGGCCTGGACTACGACGTCGGGATTCTCCCGGTTGAAGCCGTCGACGAGGGTCTGCAAGGCGACCCCCCGGTGCCCTCGCATGGCGTGCCAGAACGTGATCACGGTTGGCCCGGGGGCTGCCAGGCCGACACCCGCCAGCAGGGCGACGAGGAGAAGGAACCCGCGCCGCGTCACTGCAGGGCCACTGAGACGGGCGGCCCGGCCTCGGCGTTGAGCAAGAGCCGCAGCGGCGCCGTCGTGACCGGAATCTCGAAGGTCAGGTAGCCAAAGTTGGTGCCCTGCGGGCTGAGGATGACGGGAAAGAAGTTGCTCAGGCCGTCTTCGACTTCAAAGGTGTTGCCCGTCGTGTCCTGCAGCGAGAAGCGCCCGGTGTAGACCTGCGCGTTGCTGGAGATGTTCTGCTCGGACAGCGACACCATGATGAACTGGTAGCCCGCCTTGGGCTGATAGTGCGAGTGGTAGCTGGCAATCCGCTCCACGTTGGTCACCGTCACGGCGAAGACCCCGTTCGAACCAGTGCGGGGCTGGTACGGCACAGGCAAAGGGGCGGTCGGGGCCAGGCCGATGGGAGGCTGGACCGGGCCGGGGACGACCGGCGCCGAGCCCAGGTCAGGGGGGGCGTTGACGATCGGGCCGCCGGCCGGTGGAGGCTCGGCCGTGATGTCGGGCGGGGGATGGGCCACCGAGCTCGGGTTGTCCTGCCCGGGAAATTTCGTGTTGGAGGGCATGCCCTTGGGCGGCCAGTCGACCGGAATGGTCCACGGAACGTTGGTGGGAACGATGCCGGGCGTGCGGGGAGATTCCGGGATCACGTCGGGGCTGGTCGGCGGGGTGGACGTGGTGCCCGGAGCCTGCATCAAGTACGGCGGGGGCGGCGGGGTCGCCACCGCCACCGCGGCCGCGGAGACGGGATGAGGGGCCCCGGGACTTCCGCTGCCTCGGCTCTGATGGGCGAGTTTGCCGGGCGGGGCCCCCGCGGCGAGCTTGACCTGGCCGGACTTGTCCACCACCAGCGAGGCCCCCGCGGCCTTGGCCAGAGCCGACGCGGGCAGGTACACCTGGTCGTCCCAGATGCGCACCGCCGTCTTCACGGGTTGCCCTTCCACCAGGACCCGGTGCTGTCGCGGGTCGTAGACCGCATGGCGGCCCAGCGCGCGGCAGACGGGAAAAACCGGCAGGTAGACCACGCCGTTGACGGTATGCGGCAGGCTTTGCAAGCGCTTGCCGTTGACGATCACGCTGGTGTGGACGGCTGCCAGGCAGGCGACCGCCAGCATGGCAAACAGGCATGGCAGGGTGACTCTCACGGGCGCAGCATACCGACCGCTCCGACCGAAGTCAAGACCCGCCCGAATCAAAAACCTGCACCTCCAACCGGTTCCACGGGTCTGCGTTGGGCGTCACGACCTCATCCTGCAAGTGGAGATGGCTCTGCAACCACTCCTTGATGCCGGACGTCTGCAGGTCTCCGGTGATGGAACAGAGGATGACGGGCGACGCGTGCTCCGTGCGGGCTTTCAAGACGGCGTCGTTGGCCTGGTCCAGCGGCACCAGCGTGGCCGGCGAGTGGTAATAGTAGCACAACGGCAAGACGGCCATGGCGGGCACCACGATGACGACGGAATTGGCTTTGATCTTGCTCGCCACAAAAGCGTTCACGCTTCGCCAGTCTTGCATGCGGAAGGCCGGGTCGAAGTCCAGGTGATACCAACTGGACAGGTTGGAGACCAGCACTACGGCCGCGGCCACCCAGGCCAGACTTCTGCGCGATGCGTTCGCCAGACCCCATCCCAGCGTGACGAACAAAGCGGGATAGGTGGTGTAGATGTAGCGGCCCACCCAGAACTGGAAGTGCGTCAGCACGGTCGCCACCGCGAGGCCCCCCAGGCAGAGCGTAAAGGTGCTGCCCAGCAGCCAGGCCGCCGCGGCCGGCAGGGCTCGCAGGCCCCGAACCGTATAGGCGGCCACCAGGGCTAGTCCCAGGCTCATGAGCAGCACGTAGGTCCACTGCGCGCCCGGCTGGCCCGTCAGAGCCAGCCACCAGTCTGGAATGACCAGGGTATCGCCAAACAGACCGCCAAAGGCCGTGCTGACCAGGTCGAGCACGGCCAGGCTGTGGAACGGAAACCAGGCCTGGAACGCCAGGTGGTGCGACTGGCTGATGACGGCGGGCATCAACAGCAGGACGCCCGCGCCCATGGCCAGCCCGAACCGCCGCCAGACCTCCCGGGGCGGACGCATGGCCAGCAGGGCCACGAGCTGGCCGAAGCCGTAGAAGGCCGTCAGGTATTCGGTGAGCATGGCCCCCACCATGGCCAGGACATAGCCGCTCCACACGATGCGGGATCGACTGCCGGCCAGGCCGCGCAGAAAGAACGCCTGGCCGACCATGGCCAGGGCCAACCCCTGGCTGTACATGCGCACTTCCTGGGCGTAGCCGATCATGATGGCCGAGACCGCCATCAGGCTGGTGGCCGCCACCCGGCTCCGCAACGACGCGGCCGGCACCAGGAACCACGTCGCCACCAGGCCGACCGCGCTCCACAACACGGAGAGGAGACGCAACCACGTCTCCGAGTGGCCGACCATCTGCCAGAAGTGCAACAGGACCAGGTAGCCGGGCGGGGTCACGTCCTGGTGCCGGTGCAGCGTCTCGACCAGGTCGTTGAGCGGACCCACGGACATATAGATGCTGCACGCCTCGTCCAGCCAGATGCTGGTATCGCCGAGATGGTAGAGCCGTATCGACAGACCCGCCAGCAGGACCAGAAGAAACGCCAGCCGGTGCCGCTTTCCCATGCTTGCGAACGGCCTTCGGGACCACCCCCGGCAAAACCTCTAGTATTCCGTCCACAGCAGCACCCGGGCCTGATCGGCGGGCGCCACGAACTGGTTGAAGTTGAAGGAAAAAACCACCCCAGGCTGGCCCACTTCGCTACAACGCACGCGCACCAGGGGGGTGGTCACCACGGTCGTCTGGGCGCAACACCAGATGGTGCACAAGTACCCCTTGCGGTTGAACGTGGGACAACCGAAGAAGAACTTGGACAGCGCCGGGCAGCACGGAGGCGTGTAGTGCTTGAGCACGCACTTCATGGCGATCTTGGTCGAGCAGCAATTGGGATTACACCGGCAAGCGACGAAGTTCTTGGTATGAATCTGGCACGGTTGCGGGCCCCCGCAGACCGGTTTCCACGATTCCAGGCATAC
>DASYBA010000201.1:0-2543 GCA_036501005.1 Candidatus Xenobia bacterium
CGACCCCCAGCAGGGCGACCCCCGTCGACTTCCATTGCTGGACCAGGTACGCCCGCATGCGACCGACCCGCCCCGCCACCAGGACCAGTCCCATCGGAACCAGCGCCAGCAGCATGAAGTAGCCGAGATACAGGGAGGCCAGCAACTGCCAGTACCAGAAGCCGGCGGCCGCCACCAGCCGCCGAGGGCTGGGCGCTTCGAAAAAGCGGAGGACCCAGTAGAAGCTCAAGACCATGAAGGCCCGAGGCAAGAACTCCGGGTGGAAGAGCCGCGCGGCGGTCGTCAGACCGAAAGCATACAGGTAACCGCCGACCCAGGCCAGCACGGGTCGTACCCCGAGCCGCTGTAGAGCCCAGGTCATGGCGGCAAAGTTACCCAGCGAGCAAGCCATGCACCAGAGCTGCATGGCCATGTTCCAGGTGAAGGCCGTACGCAGCAACCAATAGAGTGGGGCCGCGCCCAGCAGGTTCTCGCTACGCCAGAACTGGCCCTGGAGCGGATAGAAATAGGGGGGCGATCCCAGGGGATACGAGTAGTGTGGATTGAAGGCCCATCGGAAGGTATGTTCGAGCAGGTAGTTTTCCATGAGGGCGTCGGTCAGGCCGTATTGCACGCGAAACCCGCTCCAGATCACGTGTCCGTACAGGTTCATCAGGCCCAGGACCGCCACCGCGAGGGCTCCAACCCAGGTCCAGCACCGCCCTTTCATGGGCGGCGACGCGTACCAAAGTACTTCTCGCTTCGATAGCGGAGCCACACCCTCAAAGCTTGAGGAATGCGGTCCTTCTCTGCCTCGGTCAGCGTGTCGTATAACGCCAGTGCTTTCTGTCGAATCATGCGGGTGGCGGCGTTATGGTGGGCGTCCCAGTGGCTGCGAGCGGCCCGGATCAAGCGGCAGGTCTCCTTGACCCGGTCTTCGGCCATCAGCGGAGCAGGTCGTGGGCGTCGAAGGTCGAGGGAGACGGTGTCGGAATCAGTCCATCGTCAGGGGTGCCCTTGCCGGGCGTCAGGATCTGTTCGAGCTGGCGGCGCTCGGCTTCACCGGTCTGATTGCTGCCATCCAGCGAGGTAATATCGGTCTGCGACAGGTCCATCTGTGAGGCAAAGGCCTTGTTGTGGAAGGCCAGGCAGAACTGGCGGGCCGATTCCGCCGCATCGGTGCCCATCGGTGAGCTGACGTTGCAGAGCACCGAGCCGTTGGGTGAGCGCAGGCTGCCCGTCAGGGAGTTGCCCTGGGTGGTCACGTCAATGGTGAACCCTCCCCCGACGTTCTCGAAGCGAGGGGAATGATTCAACATGCGGGCTGCCTCCTGGCAGGCCGCATCTCCATTGGCGAGAATCGATACCGGGATGGACATCTGCAAGGCTCGGACGATGCCGGGGAACCGCTCCATGGCCCGCTGCAGGTGGTCCACCGCAGCCTGGCTGTCGCCCATGTGTTGACACGCCTGGGCCAGCAGGGCCTCGCCGCGGGCGTGCAACAGCACCTCGGCCGCGGGCAGCCGAGGGAGCGCCTTCTCCAGCGTCTCGCGGGCATCGCGCCAGGCCCAGCGATGCAGCTCGCACTCCCCCTTGATGAGCTGCAGGTAGGGCTCTTCTCGAGACGCGTCCTGGCTGTCCCGGGCCAGCAACCGGTCCACTTCGGCCTCGGTGACGCCGGCGCCCAGCACGTTGCACATGTCTCCCCGCATCCACTCGACGACGCTGGAGTCAGCGGCATAGGGCCGCAGGCTCCACTCGAGGCGGTGGTTCTGCACCACCAGGGCGGCCACGCGGCTATCGGCCTGCCACACCTGGCGGCTCAGCGTGATACGCTCCATCCAGTTGGCCAGCCACTGCTTGCCGAAAGGGATCCACGACATCTGCTCGCCCAACTCGGCCTGCCGCAGGCGCAGGGCGTATTGGACGGTCATCAGCAACCCGGATTCGCTTTCGTCGGCCGAGCCCGTCACTGCGCCTCGGCGGTCGGGCCGGTCCAGCACGCGCCGCAAAATGTCCAAGCCTTTGTCGTTATATCCGAGGGCGAAGAGAACCTCGGCGCTGACCTGCTGCTCGAAAGCCCACGACTGCTGTTCCAGCGCGGGCTCCCGGGCCCGGCTCCAGCGGTGCATGCGCTTCACCGAGTCGACGGCTTCGGGCAACCGACCCTCGTCGGCATACAATACCGACAAAAGCTCCCACGGATCGCTATAGCTGCGAGTATCGAAATGTTCGGTGGCTTCAATCAAATAGTGCTCGGCGTCGTCGAAGCGGTTGAGAATCATGGCGGCCTCGCCGGCATTGCAGAGGAAGGCCGATTGCATTTCCCAGTGCCGGGACTTGACCTCATCGACCAGTTGCACAAAGAGGTTGAAAGCGGCCTGGGCGTGATCCAGGGTGGATTCGATAGCGCCCATGGTATTGAGGGCCCGAGTCCGATTGTTCTCATCCGGGCTCATCAAGGCCCGCTCGGTTTTTTCCTTGGCCTCGTCGAAGCGGTTGAGCTTCATGAGGGGCCAGCCGTACCACGACGTCATGCGGTTGCCGTATACCCGGTCGAACTC
>DASYBA010000202.1:0-5637 GCA_036501005.1 Candidatus Xenobia bacterium
AGCATGACGATGGCATCGTCCACCAGCAATCCGACACACAGGGTCATGCCCATCAGCGACATGTCGTCCAGACTGAAGTTCAACAGCGCCATGGCGGCCAGCGTGCCGATCAGCGAGACGGGCAGGGCCAGGCTGGGAATCAGGGTGGCCGTGCCGTTGCGCAGGAAGAGAAAAATCACCAGGATGACCAGGCCCACGGTCAGGAACATGGTATGGGTGACGTCGTCGACGTCGGCCCGAATGGAGACCGACCGATCGTACATGATGGCCAGATGCAGGGCCTTGGGAATCTGGTCTTCAAAAGACGCCAGCACCGCCTTGCAGTCGTCGATGACCTGGACGGTATTGGTATTGGGCTGCCGCTGCACCGCCAGCGTGATGGCGCGGTTCCCGCTCACTACGTTGTAGGTCTTGTCGTTCTCGACGCTGTCCAGAACGTCGGCCACCTCTTCGAGTCGGACCGGCCGCCCATTCTTGTAGGCGACAATGAGCGGGCGGTAGTCGGCTGCCTTGAACAACTGGTCGTTCGACTGCACGCTGTAGTAGGTGTGCGGGCCGTACAGCGACCCGGTGGGAAGCTTGACGTTGCCCGCCGCCAGCGCGCTGTTGACCTGATCCAGGCCGATGCCCTTGTCGGCCAGCTTGTCCGGATCGACCTGCACTCTCACGGCGTACTTTTGCGAGCCGAAGACCGTGACCTGGGCCACGCCCGTGACCATGGAGAGCCGCTGGGCCAGCACGTTCTCGGCGTACTCGTCGACCGCCGAGAGCGGCATGGTGTCGGACCGCAGGTTCAGATACAGAATCGGCGCACTGGTGGGGTTCACCTTGCGAAACGACGGTCGGGTCGGCAGTTGCGGCAAGAGCGGCAAGGCGGCCGAGATGGCCGACTGGACGTCCTGGGCAGCCGAATCGATATCCCGGTTCAGGTTGAACACCAGGCTGATGCTGGTGGAACCCAGCGAGCTCGAAGAGCTCATCTCGTCGATACCGGAAATGGTGGTAAACTGGCGCTCGAGCGGGGCCGCCACAGTGGCAGCCATGGTCTCCGGGTCGGCCCCCGGCAAAGCAGCCGATATCGATATGCTGGGAAAATCGATATTGGGAAGCTGGTTGACCGGCAACGTTCTCCAGCCAAGGATGCCAAATACCGTGATGCCTAGCATGAGCAGCGTGGTCATGACCGGGCGCTGGATGAAGATGGCCGACAGGCTCAAAGAGGCCTACTTGCTCTTGCCGCCGGAGCTTCCGGTGCTATTGGCGGTGGGACCTGTGACGGTCGCCTGCGCCGCGGGGGTCGTCGCCCTGGTCGTCGTCTCTCCGCCCCCCGAGCTGGCCGTGGCGGTTGGACTGGTCGTGGTCGCGGCGGTCTGTTGGCCCGAGGGCGTCGGGCTCGGCGATGCCGTCAAGACCGGCGTGGAGGGACCAGGCTTCGGAATGGAGGGAGGTCCGGCGCTGAAAGTCGGCGGATTGGACAACAACCGGGCGGCTCCCGCGGTGGACGCTGCGACGGGCTGTAGCGTGTTCAGCGTGCCAGGCCGGGCAATGCCGGCCGGCTGGTTGACCGTGCCAGGCAAGCCGGTGGGGGCTTGAGCGGGCGCCGACGTAGCGACACTCGCCGCCACCGCTCCGCCGCCCTTGACAGAGGTCGGAGAAGGCGAAATCACCAGCGTGCCAGGACTCGCGCCGCCGCCCGGGAAGTTCAAGCCGGTCAAAGCCGACGGACTAGGGGGTATGGCGGGACCAGCCCCTACCGGCTCGGTGGGAAAGGCCACCGGCTGCTGCCCGCGCGATGGCGGGGGCGTGGCCCGGGAGGTGGTATCCGACGATGTCGGCGAGGCATGCCGATGATGGTGGCCGCCTCCGCCGGCTGGGCTGCCCGACGCGCCCGGCTCCGGCGCCCCGCTCGCCTCGGGCGATCCGCTGCCCTCCGGGGCTTGCCCGCCACCACCGCGGTGGTGGCCCGTACCGGCGAGCTCCACCGGGGTATGAGGGTTGAGCTGGAGCTGTCCGTCGGTGACCACCGTCTCGCCGGCCCGCAGCCCGCTCCTGATCACGGAGTTTTCGCCGACAATGCGCTCCACCTGGACGTTTCGCATGTCTACGGTATTATCGGGCTGCAACACGAAAACGTAGTCGCCGTTCTGTCCGGGCTGCACCGCCTGGGAGGGCACCACCACGGCGTTCTCCTCATTCTCCAGGAGCAGCGTGATGGTCACGAATCGGCCCGGCCACAAGTGATTGGTGGGGTTGGCGAAGGTGCCCCGCAGCATGATGGTCCCGGTCGTCGTGTCGACGCTGTTGTCGATGAACGTCAGACGTCCCCATTCCGACGGCGTCACCTGATCGTTGAAGCCTACCTCGACCTGCAGGGGGTGCCGGCCCTGCAGGGTCTGGATCATGGTGAGATAGCGCTCGGGCACGGCGAAACTGATGTAGATGGGACGAATCTGGTAGATGGTGACCAGCGGTGTGGCGCCGCCGGCCGTGACGATGTTGCCGCCGTAGACGTTGAGGCCACCGGCCCGCCCCGTCACCGGGGCGGTGATGTAGGTGTAGCTCAGTTGGACCTGGGCATTGCGCAGCGAGGCCTCATCGGCCGCTCGGGTCTCGGCCTGGCTGGAGATGGCGGCCCGATCGGCCTTCATGGTCTCCTCGGCGCTGGAGATGGTGGCCCGGTCGACGCCCACCGTGGCCGCGGAGCTGTCCAGAGTCGCCTTTTCCTGCTGCCACTGTTCGACTGTCACGTAGCCCTGCCGTTGTAGCAGGTGATAGCGGCCCTCCTCGGTACGGGCAAAGTGCTCCTGGGCCAGATCCCGACGCAACGTCGCCTGGGCCTGGTTGACGTTGGCCTGATCCCGCTCGACGGTGGCCTGCAATTGCCCGATCTGGGCGGTGTCTTTCTGGATGTTGGCCTGCACCTGTGCGACCGAGGCCTGTTGCGGGCGGGGGTCGATCTCAAAAAGGGGCTGGCCCTTGGTCACAAAGTCGCCTTCTTTGAAGAACACCTTGATCAATTGACCCGTCACCTGCGAGGTCACGGTCACCGTGGAATAGGCCAGCACGTTGCCCACCCCGTGCACTTCGACCGGTACGGTCATGTGCTTGACCTTGGCGACCCGCACCGGCACCGGATGGACCTTGGGCTTCTGCGAACCTTCCTGCTGGGGAGCCTGTTGGTACCATCGCCAGCCGGCGTAGCCGCCTGCCACCAGCACGAGGAGCGCGAGCACCATGCACCCCCACGAGGTGCGGGGCGGCGGCTCGAGAGGCTCGATGTGCGTGCCTTCGTGCACGCTAGGCTGGGCTGGTGGTTCGTCTGCCATTTTTTCTCCCGGGGCTGGTCGGTCCCCCTCTTAATGCTGGTTGCCTGCCGACGGGTTTTTCAATCGACAGAATTAGTTAATGCACATTAACCTTTAAGGCACCTCAATCATACTGGCCCCAGGGCGCAGGATCAACAGGCCCAACCTATGGTTTTGCTAAAGAATCAACAAAGAGAGTAGCCGCAATTCAGGCATTTCTGGCAGCCTTCCTGCGCCACGAACGTGGCCGATCCGCATTCGGGGCAGAGGTCGCGAAGTTCGCCCGGGTCTCGCGCTTCAAGATACTCGGACAGCACCTGGGCGATGCCGTCGGGCAGCGACCGCACGCGCCGTTCGCCGAACCCCAGACTGCGGGCGCCGCCAATGCCTGACAACTGGTCGACGATCTCCCGCAACCGGTGGGTGGCATGCCATGGCGAGGGGAGCCGCAGAGCCAGCGAGATGAGTCGTCCGATCGCCTCGGACACCGACGCGGTGTCGCTGCCCGCCTTGCCCACGTTGGCGAACACTTCCAGCGGCTCGCCGTCAGCCCCCTGGTTGACCGTGACGAAGGCGGTGCCGAGGGGGGTCTCGACCCGCAAGGTCTGGCCCGCCGCACGCCTGGGACGGGGCGGCAGATGTGACCCGGCGCCACTGCCTGCCGTCAGCACCTGCCCGCCCGCCTTCGATCCGTCCCTGAACACAGTGATGCCCAGGCACCCCATGTCCCAGGCGGCCCGGTAGGCCTGGGCGACGTCGTCGGGCGTCGCTTCATGGCGGAGGTTGATGGTTTTTGACACGCCGTTGTCGGTATGGCGCTGGAAAGCGGCCTGCATGCGCACGTGCGCCTCCGGTGACAGTTCGTGGGCCGTAGCCAGGAGCCGCTGCACCTCGACCGGAACTTCGGCCAGACCGTGCACGCTGCCGAGCGTCTCGATGCGTTCGAGCACCGCCTCAAAGCCGTGGCGTCGAGCCAGGCCGGCCACGGTCGGATGGGTGAAGCGCAAGGTCCGATCGCCGGACTTGTGGGTAAACGCCAGCGCGAACAAGGGCTCGATGCCGGACGAACAGCCGGCCAGGATGCTGATGGTGCCGGTCGGGGCCACCGTGGTCACCGTCGAGTTGCGCAGCGGCCGCCCGTCCCGGTAAATGCTGGTGGACCAATTGGGAAAGGAGCCTCGCTCCTCTGCCAGGCCTTCGGAGGCTTGATGGCCGACCTTCTGAACGAACGCCATGACCCGCTCAGCCAGCTCGAGGGCCGGCGGGGAATCGTACGGGAGGCCCCGCGCCACCAGCACGTCGGCCCAGCCCATCACGCCTAGCCCGATGCGGCGATTGGCCCGCACCATGTCGTGAATTTCCGGCAGGGGATAAGGGTTGACCTCGATGACGTCGTCGAGGAAGCGCACCGAGAGCCGCACCGCATCTTCGAGCGCGGGCCAGTCCAGGTCGTCTCCGGTGGTGAAGGCGGCCAGGTTGAGCGAGCCGAGGTTGCATGCCTCGTTGGGCAGCAGCGGTTGTTCTCCACAAGGATTGGTGGCTTCCACCTGGCCCACGTGCGGCGTGGGGTTGGCGGGGCTGCGGTTGATGCGGTCGAGGAAGATCAGCCCCGGATCGCCGGTCTGCCAGGCTGCTTCGACAATGCGCTGAAAGACTTCGGCGGCGGGCCGATGGTCGGTGACCCGGCCGCTGGCCGGATCCACCATCTCGTAGCTTTGTCCGCTTTCGAGGGCCGCCCAGAACGCGTCAGTCACGCCCACCGACAGGTTGAAGTTGGTGATGTCGCCATCGCGCTTGCAGTCGACGAACTCCAGGATGTCGGGGTGATCGACCCGCAGCACCCCCATGTTGGCGCCCCGCCGCGTGCCGCCTTGCTTGACGGCTTCGGTGGCGGCGTTGAAGACCCGCAGGAAGCTGACCGGCCCACTGGCACGGCCTCCCGTTGACCCCACCCGAGCGTTGCGGGGTCGAAGCCGGCTGAACGCGAAGCCCGTGCCCCCGCCGGATTGGTGAATGAGGGCCGCCCGCTTGATGGTCTCGAAGATGTCGCTCAGCGAGTCGCCCAGCGGCAGCACATAGCAGGCGGAGTACTGGAGGGCATTGTCGCGCCCTGCATTCATCAAGGTGGGCGAGTTCGGCAGGAAGCGGTGCTCGGCCATGAGCCGGTAGAAGCGCTCTGCCCATGCGCGGGCTTCCGCCGGGGGCTCGGCGGCGGCGATGGCCGTACTGACCCGCCACAGCATCTCTTCGGGGGTTTCCTGGCTGCCATCCGCCCGGCGCTCGAGGTAACGTTCCGTCAGCACGCGCTGCGCGGCTGACGTCCAGGTGACGG
>DASYBA010000203.1:0-3858 GCA_036501005.1 Candidatus Xenobia bacterium
CATTGTGGAGGGGTCGTTCACGGCCCGACGACCGGTGACTGGGGTCGACATGCGGAATGCAGGCCTAGGATCGGACCAGGATGGGCCTCGCCTGAGCGGCGCCTTCGCCTCGCCGGGAGTTCCCAAACAGGCTCTTAGAAGTCGATGGGGGGCGGGGGGCGGCGGCGGACCAGCAGGACGGCCGCGCCGCCGCCCAGCAGCAGCAGGGCCAGCAGGCCACCGAAGATTTTCGCCCAGGGCCGACTCGGAGCTCCTGGCGTGGGGGTCGCCGCCACCGGAGGCGGGGCCACCCAGGGCGTGACGCCCAGCGTGGCCCGGTCCTTCAGCACCTGCTTCTGTAGCGCCGCGGCCATGTCGACCTTCGGTTCACTCACGGTCGGCAGCGTGACGGCGCCCTTTGTCGTCTTGGCCCGGTTGCCGGCCATCCTGGCGATATCCTTCTTCACCTCGTCGGCACTCTTGCCTTGCAGGAAAAGGTCCCACAGAATATGGCCCGGTGACTTGTCGGCGTCATAGCTCCCGGACAACGCCGCCACCGTAGCCGTGAATCCTGGCCACGTCTTCGACACCATCTGGCCAACGACGGCGCCGAGATTGTCGATATGCAGGAACCCTTCGACTTTCACGTGACGCTTCTTGAATTCGAAGGCCATCTTGCCGTCCTGTACCTGCGGATCGTCGTCGGGCACCAGCGTCTTGAAGTCGGCGTTGTCCTTGGCCGCCTCCTGGTAGAGCTGCCACTGGCTGGCGAACCACGGGCCTTGGGCTTCGCTGAAGTAGTGGCCATTCACGCCGGCCGGGGTGCTCTTGATCACGAGCTGCGAGTAGGCCTGATGCATGACGGGCACGTGCATCATCTCCGAGGCCTTGTTGTACGTCTTGATGACGCTCGAGAATTTGAAGTCGTCTTGGAGTTTCAGCCGCCCTTTGGGAAACGCCACTTTCAGGGTGTAGTCCATGCGGCCGGTGTCTTCGGACTCGCCGGCCGCAATCAGGTTCTGTCGAAAGCGGTTCGTCTGGATGGTGTTGATCTGTTTGTCCAGGGCGGCCAGCCCACGCTGTTTGGTGCCAGCCTCGACCAGGGCCGGCTGGACCACCTCCATGAGGCTCAGGTAGCCGAGAATGGACTTGTCCAGGTTGCGCACGCCACCCTGGATCTGGATGTCGAACCGGTCGGACTTCTGCTGCAAGTTGATATCGACTCGCTTGAACTCCAGGTCCATGGTGCGGGACAGGGCACCCAGGAAGTCGTTGGTGGTGAACCCGTGGGGTTTTGTCTGCGGCTGCTGCGCGGTCCAATAGTCCATGCCCCGGCGGAGCAGGTCGATAATGTCCTTGCGAAAGTCTTCCAGGCTCAAAAACACGTCGGCTTCCAGCGACTTGCCGTGCTTTTTGACGTTGGTCACGGAGAAAGCCCGTTTGTTCCAGGCCAGCGCGGACATAAGCTGATCCATGCCGGCCTGCAACTCGTCCGATGGCTTCTGCAGCACCTGTGCCAGAGCCGAATCGCTGGCCAGGTCGAAGTGGAACTTGAAGTTGGTGACCTGGTCCTTGTCCCAGATGGTTAGCGTCATGGCGTGCAGAGGCGAGGGCGTCTTCTTCAACGACGGCTCTCGAATCTGCAGGGTAAAGTTGCCGTTGCCCTCGCTGTATTTCGACCAGGTGGCGTGGCCAGTGACATCGTAGGTGGTCTGGGCAAGGACGGCGCGCGTGACCGCCGGGACGTGCTCCAACGCCAGCGGGTAATCGACTTTGATGGTATGCCGACCGTTGGCGGTGGTCTCGGTCTCGACCGAACGGTAGTCGACGTCGAGCTTGATTTGCTTGCTTTTGACGGGCACGTAGAGGAAATTCCCGATCAATTGCAACGAATCGCTGGTCAGGCCGAGAAAGCCGTTGCCGCTGACGCCAGAGGCTTCTTCGGGCAGGGTCAGGTCCGTATCGAGAACCGCGAGGCCCTTGTCGACCGCGGCATTCAGCCGGCCCTTGCCGCCGATCTCGTCAAAGATCTGGGGTTGGGAAAGGTGCACCCGGGCCGTGCCGTGGTCATCGATGGTGACCGAGCGTACCCGCGGCCGGGCCAGCGCCGGTGCCCCGGCGAGCCCCCACGAAACCAGCATCAAACCAGCCAGTGAACGGCGAAAATCGAGCATGCGCCGTGATGGTTGGCCACTGCAGGAGAAGGCCCCTCTTGAGGGGGTATCTTGCGGCATGAAACAAAAGTCCCCGCCCGCGACCGATGGTCGCGAGGCTATCTCCGTGGCCCTCTCTCCAGCCCTGCTGGCCTGGGTGAAGAGCCGACCGGAAGGCGTGGATGCCTGCATCGAGGCCGCGCTGAAGAAGGCCATGGACACCCCTCGTCCCGATCAGGTGGCGGCCACCATTGCGCAGGTCTTGCGGGCGCAGGAGAGCCAACTGACGGCTGCCCTGGTGGCGGCCGTGGTGGGGCAGTCGGCGGGCAGCGGCAGCGTGGCGCCGACGGTTGACCCGAACGCCTCGCCATGGGCCCCCAAACCGCCCCCGCCCCCCCCGGTCGTGAATGCCGACACGGAGGCAATGCTACGCCAGATCGAAGGCCGGGACCCGGCCGTCGGCAAGCGAGCGGCAGCCCTGGTTCGCTATCCGCAACTGGTCGAGGCGGTCGCCAAGGACCTCGTCAGCATCGAGCGCGCCGAGGAGATGGCATCGGAAGCTGACGCCCGCACCAAACGTTAATCCCGCTGTGGCCGTCCTGTAACTCGGCGGTGCGATAATGGAGAGGTGCAGAGACGAGCGTTTCTCCGAGGGGCCATGGCCGCGGGCCTGGCTTTTGCGGGCGGGGTGGGGGTCGAGGCCCTGACCGAGCGGTCGGCCTTCGAGATCACTGAATTTCCCGTGGGACCCCCGACCGGCGGCGCCAGCGTCATGCGCATCGCCTGGATGAGCGACATGCACCGCAGCCACGCCACCCCCCGCTGGGTGCTCGAGCAGGCCGTCGAAGCCTGCCAGAAGGCCGAACCGCACGTCATCTTGCTGGGGGGCGACTACGTCTCCAGCACCTGGGATCTGCCCCTGGTGCCGGAATGCGCCGAGATCCTGGGCCGCCTGCGGGCACCGCACGGCGTCTTCTACGTGCTGGGCAACCATGACTATGTGGCCGGCGCGGGGACCATCCGCTCTGCCTTTCAGCGGGCTGGCCTGCAAGAGTTGACCAACACCAGCACCCTGCTCTCCCCGGGCCTTCACCTGGTCGGCGTCGACGATGTCTGGCTGGGCAAGCCGGACGTCCCCCGAGCCCTGGCCGGAACCACCGCCGGGACTCGTATCGTGTTCAGCCACAACCCGCGGATCTTTCCCCGCTTGAGAGAGAACGACTGCACCCTCATCTGCGGGCACACCCATGGGGGCCAGATCAACATCCCGCTGGTGCCCAACCCGTGCCTGAGGAGCTGGAAGACCTATGTGCGGGGCTGGTTCGCGGAGGGCAACTCGCGCATGTACGTGAACCGCGGGGTGGGCACGCTGACCCTGCCCATCCGGGTCAATTGCCGCCCCGAGATCACCATTTTCCGAGTATTGACTGGCTAGGGCACGCCCTGCGGCGGGCCGTGAATCGATACTTGGGTCTGCGCTCAGACCGACCGACGCCGGCGGCCCCCGGCGAGTTTAGCGGTCGCGTCCAAAGGAAAATTACTGAATGAGGAGGTCAGCTCGCAGCCACTTGTGTGAGCGTGACACAGTCATAGTCTGCTCCGCTGGCGAGATCCGTGTAGTACGTTTCTCCCGTTGCGCAGCCCCGAGTATGCGAAGCCCCGAGGTCGCAAGGAGAGACACGGACCTGCCCCAACCGGAAAGTAACGTCATGGCAGCCACCGGAAC
>DASYBA010000204.1:0-1519 GCA_036501005.1 Candidatus Xenobia bacterium
ACAGGACGAGGCAACCTCCATCATCCACGGAATGCCCGGTGAAGCGATCAAGATTGGCGCCGCCGGATTCGTCTTGTCGTTGCCCAGAATCCCCATCATCGTGGGCACGCTGGTGCAGCGAGAATTGCCCGCTCAGGAGGAGCAGTGCCAGATCTAGGACCCACCTACAGCCAACTTTCCACCTCCGAGCAAGCGGCCGTCATGCAGGCCCTCTCGCACTTGAGCCGTCTGCACCCTGACGTGGCCAGCGACGTCACCGTCAGTTCGACCTTCGGCAGCGTCACCCTCAACGTCAAGGCGCCGGTGGGCAAGGAAATGTCGGTGCAGAACGACATGATGGGGCCCATCACCGACATCATGCTGGCCACCGGCGTGCTCATCATGATGCTCGTCGTGCGGCGCGATTAAGTTGACATTCGCCCGCCGCCGGCAGGCCCTCCCGCGCAGGGCCCGACGACGGGGTTCTCGAAGGGGTTGACGTTTGCCGCTTTCGCCCAACACCGTCATTGAAGATCGTTATGTGATCACCCGGCCGCTGAAGACAGGCGGCATGGGCACCATCTATGCCGCCGTGGATCGGCGACTGGGCGAGACGCCCTGTGCCCTCAAGGAGCTTCTCAACCGCGAGGGAGAGGAAGATCAGGCCCTGGTGTTGCGCAAGTTCGAAGAAGAGATGCGCATCCTGGCCACCCTCAATCACCCGGGCATTCCGCGGGTGCACGACTACTTCATGCACGACGGCACTCGCTACATCGTCATGGATCTGGTGGACGGCCAGAACCTCGAGGAGCTGCTGCAAGACAGCCTGACCAACCGGGGCCGGCCCCTGCTGCCCACCCAGGTGGCCACCTACGCATTGCAGATCCTGGAAGTGCTGCAGTACCTGCACGGCCATTTGCCCCCCATCATCCACCGGGACCTGAAGCCGGCCAACGTCATCTTGGAGAAGAACACCCAACGCGTCAAGCTGGTCGACTTCGGCCTGGCCCGGGCGCTGCGCGCGACGACCGGCAACCTGAATCAGACGGCCATCGCGAGCCTGGGCTATGCACCGGTCGAGCAGATCCAGGGACGGGCCACGGTCCGCTCCGACATCTATGCCCTGGGTGCGAGCATGTTCCACTTGCTGACGGGGAGCGTTCCCGTCCCCATGGATGCGGGCCCGGTGCAAGACGCCAACGTCGAAATCGATGATGAACTTGCCCGTGTGGTCGACAAGGCCACCTCGGTCGACGAGAGCGAGCGGTTCCAGTCGGCGACGCCCATGGCCGAGGCCCTGCTGGCCTGGAAGGAAGGACGCTCCACCGGACTCCCGAGGCGGCGCCCCGGCTCACGCAAGACCACCGGCAAGCTCGGCCACAGCACGCTCAAGCGCCTCACCTCCCCGCCCGAGCCAGCCTCCGGCTCGGGCGAAGCCTCCATGCCGGTGCCCACCTTGGTGACCAGCCGCACCGGGCCGATACGCCGCCCCCCCAAAGTCCGGTGGCTGCTGGCGGTGGCGTCGGTCGTCCTGCTGGGC
>DASYBA010000205.1:0-7274 GCA_036501005.1 Candidatus Xenobia bacterium
CTTGAAGGCATCCACCAACGGGCCGTTCGATACCGAAGACCAGCGCCCGTTGACCGCCGTGGTGTCTGATACCAGCGACAATTGCACATCCTGACGATCCAGGGTGGCGATGTGCTGGTCCAGCAACGCCTGCCGCAGCCCGGCCGTGTCGCCGGTCATGTCCATCGAGCCGTCGATGGTATCGCCCTGCTCCCCATGCTGGTACTGCAGCGTGAAGGACGACGTCTGGCTGTCGCTGACCTTGCCGGCCACCTGTTCGATAGCAGGACGGAGCTGCTCCAGGCTGTCGGTGGCCACCCGCATGGTGTACTGGGCAAACTTGGAGGGATGGTGGCTCTTGTCCATCGACTGGATCCAGCCCAGCAACCCCTCGTAGACTTCCAGATAGCCCAGCACCAGCCGAGTGGCGTGTCCCACCTTGAGATCCAGGGTGCCGTCCAACTCCTTGTCGTGCGCCTCGCCGTGGAAGTGAAAGTCGCTGAGCTCCACGCCCGTCATGTCCTTGAGGCCGTTGCCGACCGCCTCCGAGGACTGCCCCCGCATGTTCTGGTAGAGCGCCTCGCCTCGAGTGCGGAGGAACTCGCGGAAGCCTTTCACCACCACGGTGACCGTGGCGGAGACCTGCTGGTCGCTGGCGACGGCGTCGGAAACCTTGACGCTCTGCACGTCCAGCCCCTGTTCTTTCAGGCCCTGCAGGGCCTTCTGCTCGAAGTCGGCGGCGTTGGTCGCCATCTTCTTGAACGGGTCGGCGATGGGCGAGGCCGGGGGCATGGAGGCCGTGAAGACGACCGTCGTCAGGTCGTCGGCCTGGGAGAGGTGAAGGTCCATGCTGCTAAAGGCCGGCACCACTTCCTGGGCGATGGCGTCGCCGTTGGACAGCACGTGCAGATGGGACTCCATCTGGTCCCAGCCGACAATGGTGTTCTGGCCATCGACCGCGATGGTCTTGAGGGGAACCTGCTTCAAGTCAGAAAAGCTGGACGTGAGCTTGCCGTTGATGGTGAAGTGCGTGCCGTCCTGATGCATGCTGCCGGTGACGTCGAAGCGGGGGGCCCAGTCTTTCTCCAGCGGGACATGCAGGCTACCCAGCGTGCTCAGGGCGTTGGCGGAGGCCTCGAAGTAGCCGGCGGCGTCCCAGCCGCGGTTCTTGGCGGGCAGCATCAAGTCGGTGGCCAGGACGGCCAGGCCATCCTGGAACCAGGAGGCCATGGAAAAGTGGCCGGCCGTGCGGTCCTTGCTGACATCCCAGAACTTCAGCACCCCCGCCCCCTGGCCGTCCAGCACGAGAGACGACTGGGACGGCTTCTTCTTGGCGACGGGCTTCTTGACAGCAGGTTTCTTCGGGGGGGCCGCCGCCACGGGCGGCACCACGACAGCCAAAGTCAAGAGGGCAAGGGGCCACAGTCGGAGGGTCATGAGCAGGCGCTCCTTATTGAAGAGTGTTCTTCAAGTTTCGGGACGCCTGGCCAAAAACCATTCCCCGGTAGCCGCCGGCAAGCCATCGGCGGGATTGTAAAAAAAATGTTGACGCCCCCCTTGAAGACCCCCAGACTTTTTGTCATATTGGGGTTGAGGGCGAGTGCCCACAAGATTGGCTCGACGGTATGATCGGAGATATAAACCCAACCAGCGTCACGTGATGTGGCGCTGGTTTCTTTTCGGGACATGCTCCGGTGTGCTATGATACCGCCCTATGAAAGAAAACGAATCGCTCAAGGACGTCCAGCAACTGGGCCTGGTCGCGGCCGTGGCCAGCCTGGGGTACGTCTTCTGGGTGGTCGGCGGCATGGAGATGGTGGAGCGTCTGGCCTACTACGGCGTCAAAGCCGTGGCCTCCCTGTACGCCAAGGCCCCGGTTTCCGAGGGTGGGCTGGGCATCACCATGACCGAGTTCGGCACCTTGCTGATGACGTGGGCTCTCGTGCAATCGATCGTGCCCGCCTTCACGGGTGGGCTCTCGGACCGATACGGTTACAAAGAGACCATCTTCGCGTCGACGATCGTGAAGATCCTGGGCTACCTCATCATGGCCTGGTTTCCGACCTTCGCCGGCTTCTCCGCCGGTGCTTTGACCCTGGCCGCGGGTACCGCCATCTTCAAGCCCGGCATTCAGGGCACCCTGGTTCGCTGCACCCAACGAAGCACCAGTTCGGTGGCCTGGGCCATCTTCTACCAGACCGTCAACATCGGCGGCTTTATCGGACCGCTGCTGGCCGGCGTCATGCGAAAGATGGCGTGGCACAATGTCTTCTATACCTGTGCGGCGGTCATCTGCTGCAACTTCATCCTGCTGCTCACCTACCAGGAGCAAGGCAAAGAAGAACGGCTCGAACGAGAGCGCCAGATCCGTGCCGGAGAGGCCTCACGGAGCAACCTGGTGACAGAGTCGCTGCAGGAGCTTTTCCGTCCGCACGTCATCATCTACCTGGCCATCTTTTCCGGGTTCTGGTTCATGTTCAATGCCCTCTTTGACGTGCTTCCGATACACATCTCGGAGTGGGTCGATACGCACCCCCTGGTGGAGATGTTGTTTCCGACCGGCACGTCTTCGAACCCGCTGGTCAACTTCTTTATCGACCTGAGCAAGGATAAACAGCAGATCCTCCCCGAAGGGATGATCAATATCGACGCGGGTCTCATCATGTTCACCTGCTTTGCCTTTGGGGCGCTGAGCGGCCGGATGCGGGCCACGACCAGCATGGTGGTGGGCACGGTCTTGTCGTCCCTGGCGCTCTTCATGTGCGGCTGGTCGGTCGCGGGCACCGTTACGGCGGCGGCCATCGGACTCTTTGCCGTCGGCGAAATGCTGTCGTCGCCGAAGTTCAGCGAGTTCATCGGCAATATTGCCCCGGGCGACAAGAAAGCCATGTACCTCGGGTTCTCGCAGGTTCCGCTGGCCGTGGGCTGGACGCTGGAGGGCAAGCTGGGCCCCATGCTGTACGACCACTACGCGTCGAAGGAAGCCTTCGCCCGAGACATGCTGGCGGCCAAAGGCATGGCGCCGGCCCTCATCAGCCAGATCAAGGAAGGTGAGGCGTTCAAGACGCTGGTGGACTTCACCCACCAGACGCCGCAGGTCCTGACCCAGGCGCTATATGCGTCGCACAACGTCGGCATGGTGTGGTACATCATGGGGGCCGTGGGCCTCGTATCGGCCGTCTGCATCTGGCTCTACGGCCGCTGGATCCAGACGCTGGACTTAAGCGGGACCGGTGAGGCTGTGGGCGAGACGCATGGCGACGCCGGGGTTGTGCAGCAGGAAGTGTCGGAAGGCCTCGACCGGTAATCGATAGCCCGCCACCTTGGTACAGCAGCGAAAGTGGAAGGTGTGTGGGCGAGACTGAAAGATGGCCTGGGCGTCCCCGGCCAAGGCGCCCGGGCCCACCTCGCCGACCACGCGCGCCCCTCTCAGCACCTCGACCCTGCCCTCCCCGACCAGCACCGGCTCGTGATCGAGCCGCGTGCCCGGTTCCAGTTCGACCGGCTCCATCAGGGTCTGGAGCTGGGTACGCTGGCTCGGCGTGAGCGATTTGAGCGTATCGGAACCTTCCAGGAGCTCCCACGAAGGCAGTTCTCGAAGGCGGGCCAGGTGGGCCAGTCGAGGCAGCAGGCGAGTGCCCCGCATGATGCGCAGAAAGTCGGACCGGCGGAGCACCAGGGCCGTGAGCTCTGTCTTCGCATAGACGTCGGCGCTGCGTGGATGGTCGGTGACCAAGGCCGATTCGCCCAGGTAGTCGTAAGACGAGTAGACCTTGAACTCATGCCCGTTCTTGTAGACCGCAGCTTGGCCGGAGATGATGACGAAAAAGTCTTCTCCACGTTCCCCGCGAGCGATGAACCGAGTGCCGGCAGGCCACGTCTTGCGCTCCGTCGCGCGCACGAACTCCGCCGCCCGGCTGGCGGGCAACTCGGCCAGGATGTCGCAATGCGACATGATGTCGAGAACCTCCATGAGGTCGACGGCCGACCCCATGGAGGGCTGCAGGTCGATAGTATGCTCGAGGCCGGTGCGGGCCACGTTGAGACCCGAATCGGCCGGTATCGAGACCGCGCTCACGTGCACCAGGTGGAGCCGCTTCTTGACCGACTCCTCCAGCCGGGCCAGCACCGTGAACGGCGTGTGGATGGGCGGCACGCCGGCCTCGTGCAAGATGAGCTCGTGCTGAGCGGGAAACCGGATCAGTTGGCGGGCCCGCTCCTGGGTGAGCACCTCCTGATCTCGCAGTCGAATCAACACGTCGGGGTCGTACAACGTGTCCGACGGATACACCAGGCTCTTGCCCCCGTGGCTCACTTCCAGCCCGATGCAGGGTATCGAGTGGAACGAATAGCGAAAGACCACGTGGGCGCCGTGCAGGGTGATGGGCTCGCCGTGGTGGACGGGCACAAAGTCGAAAAGCTTGCGAAAGGCCGACCGCCGCATGCCCATGAGGCGGGCATACTTGTTCACGAAAGAAGAGAGCACGGTCGGCGTGGTGTACAGCGTGATCCGATCCTCCTGCAGGATCTTCTGCAGCGTGCCCCCATCGTGGTCGGCGTGACAGTGGGTGAGCACGAGCGTATCGACATGGCGGGCGTGAACGTCGTAGCCCGCCAGCCAGTCGAGGGCGTCGACCGGCGGGTCGACCAGGACGCCGCGGCCGTCAATCCACAGGAGGAAGCCGCTGGTGCGATTGCCCGGATCGAAACCGTGACCTGAACCGATGACGGTGACGCCCAGGCGGGGGCGCTGGAACGGGCGGGGCGCATCGTGCGAGCCGTCTCGCAGGGGAGGCACGGTCGGATCCCCCGCAAAGCGGCCACGCGCCTTGCCCCCTTCCAGCAGGACCAGTTCGCGATCGTCGTGCACCAGTTCGACGTTGTCTCGCAACCCGACACGACCGTGTTCGTCGGTCACATGAAAGTCGACCAGGTCGCTCAACTGCGTCGTGCGACCAAGCCGTGTGTCGTAACGGAAGTAGCGCATCTCCCGCGACAGATCGGGCTGCGCATCGTTGGGGCGGGCAAACTCGTTCGGATCGGGCCGAGCCGGACCAAAGCACGCTTCGGCCAGCACGTGGGCCACCGTGTCCTGCTGATCGGGACGGCACACAATGGTGGTGCGCTTGCCCAGGATGAAGTAGTTCCAATAGACCGGAAACTCCAGCTCCGCCAGCAGAATGCCCCGGTCTCGAGCGAAAAAATGCCGCGGCACGACAAAGATATTGGGAACGCCTTCCGGCGTGGTCAGCGTGTCCTTGATGGTCTCGGGCACGGCGCCGTATTGGATCTGCCCGATCGACGAAGGTAGGACGACGCCGCCTCGGGGCAGGAAACGCACATCCTCCGAAGACATCGGTGCATGGCTTCTCCGTGCCCTGGGTACAACCTGCACAGGAGGGATGCATGCACCATCGCACGATTTTCAAGGACACGTTCCACGCCTGGCGGAGCCGCACCCCATCGCGGCAGGCGGCCGCGGTGGCTTTTTTCGCCGTGTTCTCGCTGGCTCCGCTGCTCATCCTGGGCCTGGCTGTGGCGGCCGCGCTGCTGGGCGAACAGGCGGCTCGGGGAGAGGTGGCGTCACAATTGACCAACCTGATCGGGCCCACGCCCGCCCACGTGCTGCAAGAGATGCTCCGGTCGGCGGCGTTTCAGGCCAGTGGAGGCTGGGCGACCGCCGTGGCCGTCGTGACGCTGGTGTACACGGCGTCGAGCGTGTTCACCCAGTTGCAGGACTCGCTGAACCTCATCTGGGTGGTGCCGAGGAGCGTGGCCGGAACGTGGAAGGACGATGTTCGACAGCGGGCCGCATCCTTCTTGATGGTGGTGGTGGTCGGTGCGCTGCTGCTGGTGTCGGTCATCTTGACCACGGCGTTTTCAGCTCTCAGCGCCTTGCTGCCGGCGCACCTGGTGACGTCGCTGATCGCCCTGGGCGTGCTGGTCGTCATGTTCGCCATGATGTATCGGATATTGCCGGACACGCCCGTCGCGTGGGGCGACGTCTGGATCGGAGCCGCCTTCACCACCGTGCTCTTCACCCTTGGAAAAGGGGTCATCGGCTGGTACCTGGGGCACTTTGCGGTGAGCAGCGCCTACGGGCCAGCCGGGTCCCTTTTGGCCATCATGTTGTTCGCCTATTATTCGGCCCAGGTGTTCCTCTTCGGGGCGGAGTTCACCCGGGTCTACGCGGAGCGGCACGGCTCCCGGCGGGGACAACCCCCGGCGGCCCGCCTGGACGTCCAACCCACCCTCGCCGAAAATGCGCAAGCCAGGACATGATTCCTGGCTTGCTCGTGGGGCTAGAAGCCTCTTACGGCACGAGGCAGGGAGGCTGCCACCTGGGTGAAGAGCAACTGGTGCGACTGGGCGGCGGGCAGTTCGACCTGGGCCAGGGCCTTGATGAGTGGTTCGGAACCGGCCTTCCGTTCTGTCGAGCACAGCGAGATGATCTGTCGGTGCTGGGAGAGCTCGTAACGCAGGAACTCTCGGTCGAAAGCTTGACCGTGCATGGTCTTCAGGCGCTGGTATTCAGGGGACATCGGGATGGCCAGGTGAAAGCTCACCTGCGGGCGGAAGTCGGCGTCATCAACCTGGGGCGGTGGCAAGGACTCGCCTTGCGATCGCTCGAAGCGGGCCACCTGGAAGTGGGCGGCTTGCCCCTGCTGGGTGGATTGCCCTTGCGGGACGGCGGTATGCGCCACCAGCCAGGTGATGCGGAGAACCGATTTCTCGCTATCCTGCAGGAGCTGGCCGGCGGCTTTGCGCAAGCCGGGTGAAGCGGCTTGCTTCTGGGCGAGGCGACACAGCGCCACCTGCTGCACGGAGTCGCAGACCATGGTCTGGACGAAGTGGTCGTCTTGCGCCGTCCCGGGAACCGTGACGGGCATTTCCACCACGCCGAACGCCGCAGTGGCCGTGAGGACTAGCCCGGTCAGGGCCAGGTGCCAGGATTTCATGAGATACAACGTCTCCTTCTCCGCCCCCCTTAAGCCATTGTTCACCCCGGCGCAGGCGCCCAAACACACGCAGGCTATTGAATAGTTGTCTCGAAGGGGCGGGGCCATGACTGACGCCCGTCGGGGATCCATGGCGGTGTTGGGCGCTGCCTTGCTGTGGAGCACGGGTGGGCTGTTCATCAAGGCCGTCTCGCTGGACGCCTGGGGCGTGTCGTTCTGGCGCAGCAGCTTCGCGGCCGTGACCCTGTGGCTGGTCTACCGGGCGATGCCGGGCAAGACCCCGGGCGGTTGGACGTCGCCCCTGGTGTGGGTCGGGGCGGTCGACTACGCCGTCTT
>DASYBA010000206.1:0-4474 GCA_036501005.1 Candidatus Xenobia bacterium
AGGTCGGCCGTCCGATAGAAGACCAGAAGCCCGTCGAAGCGCCGGCACCAGCCACGGCCGATGCGGCAGACGCCGCCCCCCCTGAGGTCCTGGAGATGGCCAGGGAGCTCTTGGATCAAGCCCATCCACAGGAGGTCTTACGCCTATTGAACATGGTGCGCAGTCTCGAGCTACCCCTGGCGGACTTTCTCCAACGAAGTCCGGAGCTTCTCATCCATGAACTCGAAGATAGCGATTCGAACCGACAAGCAGCGGCGGCGGCGGCCCTCACCGCCATGGGAAAGCGGGCCGCACCGGCCCTCCTGAAATACGTGAGCACCTCCGACAACGTGCGCTCGCGAAGCGCAGCGCTCTTTGTCTTCAGGCGGGTGGCCAACGATTTCGACGTATTGATTCGACGCCGCCTGGTCGAGTCACCCGCGCCCGAGGAGAGTTGCCGTCTGGTCGCGGCGTTGGAACAGCTAGGCCTGCCCTGGATTGAAAGTCTCAATGTGCTGCTGCATAGCGCCTCACCCGACGTGCGCCGCCAGGCTTATTCTTTCTTCCAGAAGAGCACCATGCCCAAGCTGGAAAAGGGCCTCACGCTGAACGATCTCTTGCAGACCGACCACCCGGGGGTGGTGGCCGATGCCTTGAGGGCGGCCGGGAGCCTACGGATCGACCAGCTCATCTCGACGATTACCTGGGTGCTCAAGCGGACATTCGACAAGCCGGAGAATACCATCCTCGTGCAGCGAGAGGCTTGCTACGCCCTGGGCCGCATCGGCGAAGCCCACGTGTTGCCGCTGTTGAAGACGATTGCCTTTCCCAGTCTGACGCAGAAGGTGGTGGGCGGACGGGAGCCGGAGGTTCGGTCGGCAGCGCTGTGGGCTATCGGACGCATTCCCGGCGTCGAGGCGGACGAACTGCTGGACAGAGGCAACCTGGACAAGGATCCGCTGGTGCGGGCGGTGGCGAAAGTCGCTATCGACACCCGCAACTCGGTCACGACAGACCCTGACCTCATGGCGCAGATGGAGCTCCTGTAGCTGAAAAGCAATGCCGCCGAGCGTCGCCTCCGGGCGGGTCCTGCTTAGGCGGCCTCGCAGCCGCCCATGCTCGCCAACGCTGTGCCAGGCCTGCTTGGGCAGGCACCGGTGGCTGCCGCCTAACCCAGGCGGGCGTTCTCCTCGTCGACGATGGTCGGTTCGAGCTTCTTGAAGAGCGGCTCGGGCGTGCCCAGTTTGTGTCCGGCGGGCAGTTCCTCAGCCTTCCACCCGTGCTGTTCGACACTATCGGAGTATCCCAGCATGCGATGCAGCTTCTCCGAGCTGAACGGCAGGTAGGGATAGAACAGCACCTTCAGCACGTTGATGAAGTTCAGCGTCGTGTTCAGCGCCGTTCCCGCCCGGGCCTTGTCGGTCTTGACCGTCTTCCACGGCTCCTGGGCGTCGAAATAGACGTTGCCTTCCCGGGTCAGCGCCATGATCTCGCGCATGCCTTCTTTGAAGCGGCAGAGCCCGATCAAGTCCCCGATGCGGGGTACCGCCTCACGCGCTCGATGCAGCAACGCCTCGTCTGCTTCCGTACGGGTGGCCGGCGGAACGCCGTCGAAGTGCTTCTGGACAAACGTCACGCACCGATTCACCAGGTTTCCGTAAGCGGCCACCAGTTCGTTGTTGTTGCGCTTGAGAAACTCCTCCCAGGAGAAGTCGGCATCGTTGGTTTCCGGACTGTTGATGGACAGGACGTAGCGAAGCGCATCGGGATCGTACCGTTCCAGATAATCCGGCACCCACACCGCCCAGTTCCGTGAGGTCGACAACTGGCGGCCTGACAGGGTCAGGAACTCATTGGCCGGCACGTCGTACGGCATGTTCAGCCCCCCGACCGCCAACAGATACGCCGGCCAGCGGAGGGTATGGAATACGATATTGTCCTTGCCGATGAAGTTGTAAATGCGACAAGGCTCCATCCAGAACCGCTTCCAGTCGTCCGGCTTGCCTTTATCCTGGGCCCACTCCTTGGTCGCCGACAGGTAGCCGATGACGGCTTCGAACCACACGTAGATGCGCTTGGTTTCATAACCGGGCACGGGTATCGGAACGCCCCACGTCATGTCCCGGGTGATGGGACCATCCCGTAGACCCTCTTCGAGGAAGGCCTTGGTGAAGTTCATGACGTTGTGCTTCCAATACGTCTTGTCCGATACCCATTCTCGCAGGCGATCTTCGAAGGCCGACAGCTTGAAGAAGAAGTGCTCGGTATCCCGCGTCTCCGGCGTGGCTCCGCAGAACTTGCAGTGCGCTTGCAGAAGTTCGGTGGGCGACAGGGTCCGCCCGCAATGGTCGCACTGGTCACCCCGAGCGCCGGAACTGCAGTGGGGGCACGTCCCCTCGACATATCGATCCGGCAGGAAGCGCTTTTCGTTAGGGCAGTAAGGAGCCTGCATGACCTGGGTGTAGATGTAGCCCTGCTCCCGCATGCGGAGGAAGAAGTCTTGTGTGACCGCCTCGTGGTTGGCGGTGTGCGTGCTGGTGAAGAGGTCGAAGCTGATGCCCAGGCGTTTCCAGCTATCCAGGAAGCTCTGGTGGTAGCGCTCGGCGATGACCGCCGGCTCCACGCCTTCCTGGTCCGCCCGCACCGTGATGGGGGTGCCATGGGCATCGCTGCCCGACACCATGAGCACTTCGTTGCCCATCAAGCGCTGGTAGCGGGCAAAGGTGTCGGCCGGCAGGTAGCACCCGGCGATGTGGCCCAGGTGCAAGGGACCGTTGGCGTAGGGCCACGCCGTGCCGATGAGGATCCGTTCTGCCATCAGACCGTGACTTTCCTATCGAATTCGAGCGTCACGTTGAGTCGGTCGGCCACCGTCACCAGACCGTGTTCCAGAACGTTGAGTGACATGGCGGGCGGCACGTCCAGGTGGAGATGCATGGAGAAGAGTGGAGACCCGGTGTGCGGCGCCATCGTCACCGACGACTCCAGGGTCTCGACCGACACCCCCTGCTCGGCCAGGAAGTGGACGATGTCGTGGACGATGCCCTCGTGGTCCATGCCCTCCACTCGCAGTTCCAGGGCGGTCGATTCGGTGGGCACGCGGCGAGGCGTGGTCGGCTTCACCGTCAGGAGCAGCCCCAGGCCGTGCGCGGCCTCTTGCACCGCGGCCTCCAGCTCGGCCCGGGCCTCGTCCGGCACCGTGACGAGAAGGAGCATGGCAAACTCTCCGCCCAGCACGGCCATGCGGGAGTCTTCCAGGTTGCCCCGGTGCTTGAATATGGCTCCCGAGATCATGTCCACCAGTCCGGTGCGGTCCGGTCCCACGAGGGACAAGAGCAGGTGCTTCTTCAAGGGTTGGACGGCCTCCATACGTAGTTTTTTTGGACCGCCGAATTTCCCCGAGGCATGCCGCAATTCCTGGCGAAACGGCCACACTTTGGCAACATGCCTGGGCGCGGGGCCGCCTATCATGGACCAAGCACTAGGAGTTCTCAAAAGATGGTCACAGGGTCCAATACCCCCTATATCTTTCCGCAGGCCGCCTTGCTGTCGACCCGGGCCGCCCAGGTCGACGGCGACGTCGTCGCGAACACCGACGTCGGGCCGCCACCCGGGGACGTTGTCGAGGCCATCGCTCCCGCACCCGCACCCGCACCCGCTCTGCGCAGCATGGTGGGGCCCGCCCCGGCCCCTGCGCCGATCCCGGCGGCGACTGCCATGGTCAATCCGCCCATCAACGACGGCCAGGACATGCAGACCGCCCAGGCCTGGGAACAGTACGCCATGAAGCAACTGAGCAGCATGGGCGCTGGGCGGCAGTTCAACCAGAAGGATTTGCGGCACATCAACGGCGTCATCCACGACACGGCCGAAGCCCTCAAGCAGGTTCTCGAGCAGACGACCAATCCCCAGGTGCAGAGCTACGTCAACCAGACGCTGCAGAACCTGACGCAGGCGGCCCAGATCTACGGCCAGATTCCAGATGGCCAGGCGGTGACCGCCATGGCGTCGCAACTGTATCAGCACCAGACCAACCTGGATCAGCAGAACCAGAACATCAACGCCCAGATGAACAACAGCCGGCGGGTCGGCATGGCCGTCGCCGAAGTTCCCATGAACAACATGCAGATGCCGATGATGGGCGGTATGGCTGGCATGGGAGGCATGCCGGGCATGGGGATGACCGGGATGCCGGGTGGCATGCCCATCAACGTCCCGCCCATGCCCCCGGGCGTGGCCACGCCGTACGGCGTCTCGGGCTATGGCTACTCGCCGATGGGGGGAATGGGCATGGGCATGGGCATGTACCCCCCGGGCGGCTATCCACCCCCTGGCTATCCAGCCCCCGGCATGGGCGCTCCGGGCTATGGTGCGGCAGGATATCCGGGCGCTCCGGGATATGCGGGGGCCGGCTACCCCGGCACCGGGTATCCGGGCACCCAGTATCCGATGTATCCCTGATTCGAGAGGGAATGACCGCTGACCACCGAACCCC
>DASYBA010000207.1:0-4376 GCA_036501005.1 Candidatus Xenobia bacterium
GCTCCTGGTGGATCTTCGCCAACGAGCGCCCCATGGATCCCGCCGGCACCATGCGGGCCGAGCTGGATCGGCACTATCGGACCTTGCAGATGATGAACTTTCCGCACTTGCCGTACGAGGTCACCGGTGATACCATCGAGGTCGAGCTCAGGACCCCGCGGCGTGAGAGGTAGGTACCCGAATTTGAACCGCATCTTCCCGTTACTGGCGGCGTCGCTGCTCATCACCCTGACCGCGGGATGTGCTCCCGAATCAAGCCCCGAGTCGAGCCCCAGTGCGTCGACCAGCGCCAGTACCGCGGCGCCCCGAACGGATCCCCTGGCCCCCGCGCTTGACCTGCTCGACAGCCATCAGTACGGCCCGGCTCAGACCTGGCTGAAAACGTACTGTGACAGCCACCCGAGCGATGCGTCGGCCCGACTGTTGCTGGAGAATGCGACCGCCGACCAGGCGGGAAAACCGATCACCCGGTTGGCCCTGGCCGTGAGTGCCGGGACGCTGAAGGGGGACGAGGAGCTGCGGGCCGCCTGGGTGGCAGAACAGTTCGTCAACGCCCATGGCGGCGTGGGCGGCTCGGTTCTGAACCTGCTTCCGACCGACCTGGATGGCATGGGACACCTCTCGTCCGACGTCCTGGCCATGGTCGTCGACGATCGCATGGCCGTGATGGCCGTCACAAGCGGGCTCCCGTTCATTTCCCTCCTGCCCCCGGACCCGGCCGCTCCGCTGCTCTCGGCCAGCTTCACGCCGCCCGGGGAACAGCAGTGGAAGCTGACGGCCGGCGGCGTGCAGGCCAAGGGCCACGTCCTCGTTTTGTTGGAGAAGGGTGGACGCCCGCCATCCGCGGTCAACTGGGCGGGCGGAAACGTGACCTGCGACATGCGCCCGGTGGGAGACCCTGTGGACGTCTCTCAGTACTCCACGGTGGTCGTGGCGACGCCGTGGAGCTTTGCCCCGGCGGCCATCGAGACGCTCACCCACTCGACGGGCGTGCCGGTCTGGGTCTGCGACCTCCTCGGCCAGAACCCCAGCCGGCAGTCGTCCCCGCCGCCCCCGCCTGCTGGCACGACGTTCCCCGATGGCGTGCTGGTCGCGTCGGAGTTCGGGGCCGTCAAGTCGGATCCCGACCAGAACAACTTCACGCAGGCCTACATGGCCAGTCTCGACCACAAGCATCCCGGCCCGTGGGGGTGGCGCACGTGGCGTGCCATCATGGCCCTGCGCGACTGTGCGACCCAAGGCGCCACTCGAGATCAGATGCGGCGTGCGGTGCACCAGATGACGTTTCCCCCGGCCCGGCAGTGGTTTGTCCTCCGCTACGTCAAAGGGGACTGGGAGTACGTCCGGACGCTCGGGACGCTCAAAGGCTAGTCTACTTGAAGTGGTAGTGAGCCAGCGTCGCCAGGAACAAGGTGACGCTGATCCAGCCGTTGACGTTGAAGAACGCCTGATCGAGGCGGGAAAGGTCCTGCGGCTTGACCAGGCGGTGCTCATACACCAGCAAGGCGCCGACGCTCGTGACCCCGGCAAAATAGCACGGCCCCAAGTGCAGGGCCGCTCCCAGCAGCACCAGCAAGATGAAGCTCAGGGCGTGGCACCCCTGGGCCATGCTCAGGGCCCGCGCGGCCCCCAGGGCCTGGGGAACGGAATGCAGCCCCTCGGCACGGTCAAAGTCGATGTCCTGGCAGGCGTAGAGGATGTCGAATCCCGCCACCCACACCATGACGGCGGCGCCCAACAGGAGGATGGGCAGGTCGATGGTGTTGCGAATGGCCATCCACGCCCCCACCGGGGCGCACGCCAGCACCAGGCCGACGCCCAGGTGGGCATAACGCGTGAAGCGCTTGAGGTAGCTGTACATGACCAGCAGCAGGACCGCCACTGGCGACCACCCGACGCAGATGGGTTGAAGCTGGGTGGCAGCCCCCACCAGGCCGGCCATGGAGAACCCGGCCAGCCACCACACCGTCTCGCGGCGCATGGCGCCGCGCGGCAGCGTACGGCTGCGGGTGCGAGGATTCTTGGCGTCGATGTCGGCATCGATCAACCGATTCAGGGCCATCCCGGCCGTGCGAGCGCAGACCATGGCGACCGTGATCCAGCCCCACTCCCACCCGGTCGGCCGGCCGTTGGCCGCCAGCAGGGCGCCCATATAGGCAAAAGGGAGGGCAAAGACGGTGTGCTCGAAACGCACCAGTTCAACAAAGAGCCGCACAGCACGCCGCATAGGGCGGCGGCTTCGACCCGACCGGTGAAGGAGCCTTCCCAGAACCGAAGAAGGACGGGAGCAAACTTTTTCAAGGGGGTTGTGTGACTCGATCCTGGCTCCGTCCCTTGCTGGCGGCTCTTCTTCTGGGGTCTCCCCTCCTCGCCCACGCCGAACAGGGTGCCCCCATCGGCGTGTTCATCGTGAGCGATCCCTCGCGGCCGGCCGAGGCGGCAGTAGAGTCCGAGACCAGCCACCTGCTGCAGGAATTGCGTACCGAGCAGCACATCGACCCTCTCCGGCTGCCGATCCAGACGTACCACGCCAACAACCGGGCCAGCGATGCCCTGGTGCACGCTCGGATGGCCGTGGAGCACACCGACCTGCCTTTCGTGGGCCTGGCTCGAGTCGACGCGGACGGCCTGCCCACCAGCTTCGTGGTACGCTATGCCCACGTGACCGATGCCGACACGACGACCCGGGCGCTGTTCTCCCATGCCCTCGATCTGCTGGCCCAGATGGGCGTCGTGAACCGCCTGACCGAACCCCCGGCACCGGTCGGCCCGGTGCCCCCCGCCACCGACGCGGCCGCGGCCTGGTATCCGCCGGGCGCGGCCCAGGAGATCCGCTCCGAGCCCGACGACGCCGACATGGTGCTGATTCCAGGCGGACCGTTCACCATGGGCACGACCGAGGTGGAGGATGAGCAGCCCCAACGCACCGTCAACGCCGCCCCCTTCTACCTCGATCGCTACGAGGTCAGCAACCGCCAGTTCGCTCGTTTCGTGGCGGCCACCCACTATCGAACGGACGCCGAGCAGCGAGGCTGGAGCCTGGTTTTCAAGGGCGGCGCCGCGGTGACGCAGAACGGGGCCGACTGGCAACATCCCGCCGGTCCGGGCAGTTCAGCGGCCTCGTATCTCGACTGTCCCGTCGTGCACGTGTCGTGGAACGACGCCCGGGCCTACTGCGTGTGGGCCAGCAAGCGGCTCCCTACCGAGGTGGAGTGGGAGAAGGCGGCTCGAGGGGTGGACGGACGCACGTATCCCTGGGGCAACGACGCCGACGAGGGGCGCTCCAACTCCCGCACCTTGCAGCGAGGCGACGTGCTCCAGCGCGCCCAGTTTCTAGACTACACGCACGGCCCCGTAGCGGTCGGCAGCCTGCCGGATGGGGCTTCTCCCTATGGCATCATGGACATGCTGGGAAACGCCGCCGAGTGGGTCCAGGACTGGTATCATCCCTATCCGGGCAGCACCCACACGGTCAACCCCGGGGAGGAGCAGGAAAAGGTGTTGCGGGGCGGCGGCTGGGAAGACGAGCAGTTGTGGGCAGGGTGGCGAGCCCACGCCTGGCCGGAAACGTCGAGCTCGGAGACCGGCTTCCGCACCTGCCGAGACGTCGTGGTCACGGTAGCGCCGCCCCCGGCGCCGTAAGCGAAGCGTAGATTCGCAAAAAAAGCTTATCTTCGAAGCCCTTCACCGACTCGGTAGCGGCATTGCACATCCACACGCAGATGACCGTACGGCCATCGGGGAGGTGCATCCGACCCGCCAGACTGGAGGTATCGGACAGCGAACCCGTCTTGGCCCATAGCCGTCCGTCCAGTGCCGTGCCTTGAAAACGAAGGGCCAGCGTGCCATCCATCCCCGCCTCGGGTAGAGCGTTCTCCAGGTCGCCCTGGTAGTGCAGGCGCAAGACTTCAGCTAGTTCTCGCGGCGTGATCAGGTCGTAGCGCGACAGCCCCGACCCATCGACGATCCGATGGACGTATCCCTGGGGTAGAATCTGCGCCTCTTTCTGGAGGCCTGCTTCGACCGTTCCCTGCCCCAAGGTGCGCAAGAGTTGCTCTGCGTAGAGGTTGTCGCTGGTCTTGAGCATGTGCGACACGAGTTCTGACAGCGGCGCCGAGTCGTGGGTCCAGAGCAGGGCCGGGGACGACGGCGAGGGAGCCCGGTAGACTGGCACGCCGGGTCGGCACAAGCCCGCCAACACATGACCCGCGTACAGCCCCGGCTCGTGCACGGTGACAGGGAGCGACACGTCCGGGTCGCCGTGGACCACAATGACGTTGGTGCCCAGAAGTCGCTCTACCGACGGGAGTGCGTATGTGATGTGACGGTCCGACCACACGACCGTCACATAGTTGTCGCACGGGACCGAAGGGGAC
>DASYBA010000208.1:0-3458 GCA_036501005.1 Candidatus Xenobia bacterium
CTACGGCTGGGTCGCCGTGTCTTCTCTCGTCAGGAACAGCAGCACGATGCCAATCGTCGTGAACATTCGAAAGGCCGCTTCTTCGCCATTCCACTTCGGGGAGGTCCACATCAAGAACCACTCCCCCCTGACTGTCGTGAAAGCGACAAACCACATCAACAGACCCAGCACCAGCGCGACGATCCCTGTCTTCTTGGCCTGGTTGAAGTCCAGCACCGTCCCGCGCATGGCTCGCAGCAACCGCACGCCGCCCCACCAGCACAGCCCCATGGTCACGCTTTCCCACCCGATAATCGATACGAAGAACGGGGTCGCCAGGGTCATGGCCCGCCACATGCTGTGGTTGTCGGGCAACGTCGAGTCCATCGACAGGACGTGCTGGACGAAAGGGATGTTGAGGCCCGGGTCGGCGATGTTGTTGAATACGACGAGGGTGTAGTACAGGGCGACAGCCAGCAACAGAACGACCTTCGCCGCCCGGGTCACCACCCTACGCTTGTTCGAACAGCTTTGCCTGCAACTGTGACGGAGCCGTCAGAACAGCCGAGACTGTCCCCGTCATGACGTCGATCATGTTGTGCGCCTCCTCGGTCGGAGGATTGTATTGCGGATTGCCGTGGATGCCAGGCTTGAAGACGCCGTTTGTCCCCAGCACCTCGTTGACCGCCACCTGCTCCAGCAGCATGGGTTTCTTGGCCTTGAAGGCTGTGTTGACGGCGGTCCGGGCGTCGGCGGCGGAGAGGTGCGGGAGTTTGACCGAGTCTGCCAGCTTGAGGAACTGGTCGGTGTCGGCGGCGGTGTGCCCCTGCACGATGGGGCCCGTCTGGTCCGTTGCCAGGGACAGATGCATGCCCAGGACGACCCGGCCTACGCCTTCGCCGCGGGCTGCCTGCATCAGGCTGGCCACCTGCGGGGCGAAGCCGTCGTATTGCTTGTCGTTGTTGGCGTTGATGGGGCCCACGTTGTCCGAGCTGAAGTCCAGGGTGGACAGCTCGACGGGCGGGTTGGTCGGTGTTGAATACCAGGCCGGCAAGGCCACCAGCATGCTTTTTTTGCCGTCGGGAGCCGGGGACGCCGATGCAATGGGCCAATTGTCCACCGAGCCGCCGTCCATCAACTGCATTCGATAGATGTCGGGGTTCTTCGGATCGTCGGTCGGCTGCGCAATGCGAATCTGGGGCGAATTGAAGAACCCGGGCACGGCCGCCGATGCGCAGATGGCCGAGATGACGTCCATGTTGGGCGTTTTTTCGTTGGAGAACTCGACGCTGCCATCGGGCTGGACGTCGAACTGCTTCTTGAGATCAGCGGGCAGGTTGTCGTTGAGCACCGTGCTGCGGACCTTGAGTTTGAACGGCATGTCCCGGAACAGGATGGGTCGCCCGTCTGTGATGCCCAGCTTCTCGCTGAACAGGCCGTACAGTTGCTTGTACATGCCTTGCATGGAGAAGAGGCCGTTGCGGTCGACGCCTCTAACCTTCGGATCCACCCCGCCCTCCAACCACATATAATCGGAGTAGGCATTGGTGAAGTTCGTCTTCTCCATGACGGCGGGCATTTCGTCGAAATTGAACCCACACGCCAGGATGCCCGCGGTGATGGCCCCGGCGGATGTGCCACAGTACTCGTCGATGGCGACCTGGCCCTTCTGGTTGTTCAGGGCCTGGGCGACCTTCTGGAGACACTCGGGGTAGGCAAAACCCTTGCCCCCGCCGCCTTCGAGCACCACGCTCATCTTCAAGGGGTCCTGGCCCGGCACGGCCTGCCCGAACACCTGCTCCTGGCTCGGCCCGGGCGCCTTGTCGACGAGCGCCTGCGAACCCGACGCCGGCGGCGGCGTGTAGAACTCGCTGACGATGAGGGGCTTTTGCTTGAAATCGGCGGATGTCCCCACCAGGTCGGCGATGCCGTCTCCATAGCGTTCCTGCCGATTGGCCATCCAGTCGAGGAGGCCGAAGTGACGCAAGCGTTCCGCGTAGTCGCTGGTCATGGGGTGGTAGGAGCCCTGACCGTACGCGTTCTGCAGCACGTCCAGTTGCCCCTTGAGGGCCGGGTCGCGGGCGTCGATCTCGCCCGTCAGGACTTTGTCCACGTCGATGCCCTGGTACTGGCTGCCCAGGCTCTGGCGAAGGTCGTTCTCCCGGGCCTGGATGTCCGGCTCGCGGGCCTTGATCTCACCGGTCAAGAGCGTCATGAACTGCTTGCGCTCGTCGATGCCCAGGCTGTCCATGGTGTGCTCCATCACCTCGCCGAGGGCCATGGAGCGGTCGTATCGTTCCTGAATGGTCTTGGCGTCGCCCCGGTTGACCAGGTTGATCATGGGGGCGTCGTCTGGAGATACCAGGTCAAAGTTCTGGTCGCCAGGCCGCAGCAGGTTGAGCGACACCCACGCCTTGGCCAGCGGCGCCAGCAGGCTGCTGCGCTGCTCCGGCGAGCACTCCCGCATCATCTTGACCCAGTAGGTCTGGACGCCCGTCATCAGGTCTCGATCCATGCTGATGGCGGCGTCGGCATAGTCGGCCATGTTCTGCCAGGTCGGGGGTTTGCCGCCCCCGGCCAGGCCGATGAGACGGTGGTAGGCGTCCTGCGACTTCTTGGGGTCCGGGCTCATGCCGAAGGGGTCCTGGCCCTGGCCTGTCAGCCAGGGGGGGGTCAACTCGGTCTTGATGGTTTCCACGTTCTCGTGCACGGAGGGGCTCTTCAAGGAGAGCCACGGGTCGACCATGTCGTGGTTTGAACGCGCTCGGACCACCAGCCAGCGGTAGTAGTCGCGCGGGTCGGGAAAGTCGCTGCCCAGGGAGTTCTCCCGCTGGGCGATGGAGGCCAGCGACTTGGAGGCGATGATGTCGGTCGCGGTCTGCGTCCCGGGCTTCCCTTCCGTGCTGATGTAGACGGGAAACTGCTGGTTCTGGGCTTGGGACAGCATGGTCTTCCACACGGCGTCCAAGGGGGGGGCCGGCGCCGGCAGCTTCGACAGGGTGTCCAGCGGCAGGTTGGAGAAGGCGCGAATCAGGTGATCCGCATCGCTGGCGTACTGGTCGCCCAGGTAGACGTACGCGCCCTGGCCGTCGGCGCCCTTGCCTTGGGCGATGGCCTGGAAGAGCGGAATGTCACCGTCGTCCTTGGCGGGGGCCAGGGTCTGGTACAGGGTGCGGTCCACCCCGATGAGGTCATCGATGTTGACCCCGGCGGCTTTCTCGACCGGACCTGACATCTGGTCTAGCACGAAGTCCATGACTGAGCCGTAGGGGCCTGGCATCTTGTAGGCCACCCAGTCGTGCGCGACCTCGAGAGGGCGGCGTCGGGCGGGGGACACGGCGGGGAATCCAGGGCCCAGGTCAACGTCGTGGGAAGTCTTCGGGGGCGGTCCGGGGGGCGGCGCCGGCTTGGGAGGCTGCGGGGCATCCGGCTTGGCAGGCTCCTCCAGGGTGACGAGGTTCACGGGGTTGCTACTGGGA
>DASYBA010000209.1:0-20027 GCA_036501005.1 Candidatus Xenobia bacterium
CCTCTATTCGCTAGGGGCCGTGGCCTACCAGTGCCTGAGCGGGCAACCGCCCCACCAGGACGAGACGACGTGGGGTCTGATGCACAAAGTCGTGACGGAAGATGCGCGGCACCTGCTGGAAGTCAACCCGGCCGTCAGCGAGCGCATGGGCTGGTTTGTCATGCGGCTCCTGGCCCGCCCGTCGGCCGACCGCTTCGAGAGCGCCGAAGACGCCCTGGCCGCCCTCGCATCCATCAAGGAAGGGGTGGCGTGACGTGGTGATAGCGCCTATCATCGTCCTGGCCATGGTCTGCCTGACCGTGGCCTTTACCATGGTCGGTTTATCGACTTTCCAGCTCAACGCGTCGCAGCAGACGTGCAATAGCGACCAGGCCCTCTACCTGGCCGAAGGCGCCCTGGCGCAGACCATGTCCCTGCTCCACAGCGGCTTGGACCCGGGCCAGACGCAGTTCGGCCGGGCTGGCGAGACCGTGACCTTTCCGTTTCCGGGGTCGACCCCCAATGGCCAGGTGACGTTCGATACGAGTCAGCGGGGCTATTCTACCAACGACTTCGATGGCACCCAGACGGCCGGGTGGCAAGGCATCAACGTCCCGGCCGGCATGGCGATGCTGCTGGCCCGCGGTCAGGTCGGGAACAGCGTCCGCCTGGTGCAAGCCTTTGTCGACATTCCCACCTATCAATACGTGCTCGCCTCCGACGGGCCAGTCCAGTCCTTGACGACGCCGCTCAAGCTGACGGCCGACAAAGACATGGGCAACTACGTGGTCAACGTCCAGAACAACACGCCCAACACCGTGCTCCCGGCCAACCTGGGCGCCAACGGCAACGTGTCTGGCGCCAGTGGATCGCTGGTCACGGGTGACGTGGTCTCACCCGATACCGTCGACCTGGTGCCCAACTCGACGATCGACGGCGTGCACCGGGCAGCCTCGGTCAACGTGCCCCACTTGCAGGTCACGACGTTCATCAACAACTGGCTGCACAATGCCGGTGCGAACCCGCCGGCCCCCAACGTGGCGGGCAGCGGAGAGACCATCATTGCCTCCGACTGCTATTCGTCCAGCGATTTGGACATTCCCGGCGACCTGGTGCTGGGCGCGGGGGCCTCACTCTACGTCACCGGCAATCTGACGGTCGGAGGCGCCCTGGGCGGCGTAGGCCAGGTGTTCGTGAACGGCAGCGTGCAGGTGGGCGACGGCGCCGATCTGGATGCGGGCAACCTGGTGGCGCTGGTGTCGACCGGAGACGTCACCCTGCAGGGGCCCGCGTCGGCGATGAAGTACTTTCAGGGCCTCGTGTACTGCGAAGGCGCCTTCACGGCCTCGAACATCACCATCGTCGGCGCTTTTGCCGCCGCGCAAAGCACGGAATCGACGAGTACGAACCCGGTCGGGGTCAACCTCACCAACGCCCCGATCGTGTCGATTCGCACCGCAACCCAGATCACCGAGCCCAACCCCCTCAGCCTGGTATCCAACATTGTCGGCCATCCCCCCAACTGGTACCCGGGCGGCATCTGGACGCCAGCCAGTGCGGGTGGGCTGGCGACCTCGGCCAACGCCCAGACCCTCTACACCGCGGTCGCGGGTACGCTGGGCCCACAACTGATCGCATTTTTGACCCACGGAGACTTCCTGTCCCTCACCTCGACCGGCGTCAGTTGGAACGGGGTCGACTACTTCATGCTGGCCAGCTATGTTCAATACGACCCGGCCCAGAACAAGTTCGTCCCGCTCAATCCTCCCTTCATCCAGTACATGGCCGGCGTTGCACCCAACATGACGCCCACCACCGCCGCGCAGTTCTCCGCCGCCCTGGTGGGCACTGGTTGTCCCACCACGCTCCCCAACCTGCTGAGCCTCATGCAATCAGCGCAAAACCTCTTTGCCCAGAGCGCCAACAACATCCTGGCTGCGGGGTCAGGCAGCAACGCCGCCATGAATCTCGACCTGAACAGTTTCCTGTCAAATTCGAACCCGCTTCACGTCGTCTCCTGGCGTGAACTGCCCCCCAACTGATGGCCCCCGATAAAACCGTGCTGGCGGACCGCTACCAGATCGAGGCACCCCTGGGCCAGGGCGGCATGGGGTGCGTCTACCTGGCTCGCCAGTTGGAGACGGACGCCATGGTGGCCATCAAGGAGATGGTCCCGCCCGAGCCCACGCTGCGCGACATAGCCCTGGGCCAGTTCATGCACGAGGCCGAAATGTTGAGCGCCCTGTCGCACCCCGGACTGCCGCGGGTGCACGAACTGTTCGAATACGAGGGACGCCCCTACCTGGTGATGGACTACATCAAGGGGCGCTCGCTGGACACCATCGTCGGCCAGGAAGAGCCGGTGGACGAGCTCATGTTGTTATGCTGGGCCGAGGAGTTGTGCGAGGTGCTCGACTACCTGCATCGCCACGACCCGGTCGTCATCTACCGAGACCTCAAGCCAGGCAATATCATGCTCGATACGGAAGGACACCTGAGGCTCATCGATTTTGGCATATCGAAGACGTTCGATTCGGCCTCTCCCGAAACCCGGCTCTACGCGCAGTGCGTATCCCCCGGATTCACCGCCCCCGAGCAGTACGGCATCGGCACCACCGACGCCCGCAGCGACATCTACAGCCTGGGGGCGACGCTCTATTCGATGCTCACTCAATCGGTGCCCGTCTCGGCCGTGGAACGAGCCGCTGGCTCGGCCCCGCTGCCCCCTCTCTCGGAGGTTCGCCCCGACGTCTCAGCCCGCATGGTCGAGGCTATCGACAAAATGATGGCGCTTCGTCCCACCGAGCGCCCGGCCGACATCGATACCGTCCGCACCCTGCTGGGCATCAAGCTGCCGGCGGATCGAGCCTCGACCGTGCGAGACTCATGGCGGCCCAAGCCCAAGCTGCCCAAGGCGCCGGGGACGGCCGTCCCCGGCCCTCGAGCGGAGATCAAGCATGTGAACGCCAACCAGCTTCGCTTCGCCTGCCTGGAGATGGGACAGGGCCCGCTCCTGTTGTGCTTGCACGGGTTTCCCGATACGCCCTATACGTGGGAACCGGTGCTGCCGGCCCTGGCCGCGGCCGGCTATCGGGTGGTGGCGCCCTATCTGCGGGGCTATCCGCCCACCTCCCTGGCCCCCGATGGCGACTATTCGATCCTTTCGGTGGGACAGGACGTGCTGGCCCTCATCGAGGCGTTGGGTTCGACCCACGCGGTGGTGGTGGGGCACGACTGGGGTGCCATGGCCACCTACGCAGCGGCCAGCATACGACCGCAGGCGGTGCGCAAGATGGTGGTGCTGGCCGTTCCCCACCCACGCACGCTGAGCCCGCTGGCGCTGTCCCGCTCCAGCCATTTCATCACGTTCCAGTTGCGCGATCGGTCGGTGAAGGCGCTGCGCCGTCCCGGCTTCGTACGCGACATCTATCGAAAGTGGTCGCCCGGCTGGGACGTCCCGGACGATGAGCTGGCCCCGGTGCTGGAAGTGTTCGATACGCCCGGGGGAGCGGAAGGGGCGCTCGGCTACTACTGGTCGTTCGGCCTGGATGCGACCCTGCCCGGGCGCAAGATGGTGCGGGACATCCTGCGGCGGCAGACGTCCGTACCTACCCTCGCCATGTACGGACAAGACGACGGCACCCTGCGTGGTGGGGCCTTTGCGGGCTCCGACAAGGCCTTCACCGGCTCCTACGAGATGGTGGCCCTGCCTGGGGTAGGCCACTTCGTGCACCGGGAAGCCCGTGACATCTTCCTGGAAAAGACCTTGGCCTTCCTGAAGCGCTAAGGAGCGGCTTTCTCGGCTTGGGTGGAGGCGCTGTGCGGGTAGCGATGCTCGAGATCGAGCGCGGCCATGGCGGCTTCACGGCTGATCCAGTCATAGTCGGGCTCGTCGGAGCCCTTGACCAGCGATGCATCGGCCGGCGGAAACCCCGGCAAGGGCACCATGGCTGACGTCTCGGCCCGGGGATAGTTGTGCAGGTCGTCGATCAGGTCGACCCGCAGAGCCAGGGCTTCAGGGCTGGTCATGCCCTGCAAGAGACGAAGCGCGATGACGGCGCTGTTGGCCTGGCGGAACCCGGCCCGCTCCCACGGGCAGTGCTCGACGTCGCAGAAGCGCACCGGATCGTCCAGCCCCAGAAGCTCGGCTCGCTGACCGTTCCACAGCGCCAGGTACGACATCTTCCACCCCTCGGCGCCCGCCCAGCGCCGCGCCAGGGCCAGCCGGTCGTCGGCCGAGGCGGCTGCCCAGCGTCGCCGTTGATCGTCGATCATGCCGAGCAGGTCGAGGGGGGTGCGATCCCACGATGAGGCCAGTTGCAGCACCCGGCCGGGCAGGTAGGCTTTGAGGGCCAGGGCTTCCTGAAACCGTCCCTGGCGAGCCAGTTGGACCGACAGGGCGTATCGAATCGGGGCTTGCATGGGGTGCAACGGCCAACGGTGCAGGAACTCCCGCAGGTGTGCCTCGTCGGTGCCGACGTCGAGAAGGAGGACAAAGCGTTGCCAGATACGGTCGGCCATGTCTCCATCCCCGGGCATGTGGGCAAGGAGATCGGCGTACTGCTTGAGGGCTTCGAGGCGCAGGCCCTGCCACTCCAGGCAGCGGCCTAGCCAGTAGCCCGCGTCGTCGGCGCCGGGGTGGTTCGGATAGCGGCCCAGCCAGGCGACCCACCGGCGGGCCTCCTCGGCGGGGGGCCACGGCCGGGCCCCTGCGGGCTGGGCCCACAGCGGTTCACTATAGAAGTACACCTGGCCCCGAATGGCGTGGTACTCCCGGCAGGCCTGCGCAAAGCGGCTGTGCGGCCAGGTTTCGGCGACACGCCAGAGGACGTCGGGAGAGACCTGGCAGAGACCCGCCAGGCTGTCGCTGGCGGCTTTGGCGGCCGCCTCATGGCCATCCCCCTCGTCCCACAGATCAAGGGCCGCGGGCGGGCGCAGGGTCGGCCTCTGCCACAGGCTCCGCAGGAAGGCCAGGCGCGCGCTGGAGGACAATCGGTCGACGAGAGCGAGACGGTCCTCGTCGGTCGTCGCCTTCTGGGGGTCGTTGACCAACTGGTCCAGGCGCTCCTCCCGCACGTACCAGTCGTTGCGCTCGGGAAAAAGGCGGGCCGCCAGGGCGTGGGCCGTTTGATAGCAGTCCTGGCCGGGGAAGCGCCACAGGAGGTCGCGCCACTGATCCCATAGGCGACGAGCCTCGAAGTGGTCTCGGGTCTGCAACTGGCGCAGCAGCTCCTGTTCCACCAGCCGGCTGAAGTGCGCATCGTCGGCCACGGAGAGCAACATGTCGCCGGCAAACTGGGTGTCCACGTCTCGGTCATCGAGGGCCCCAAAGGCGTCGCGAATGTTCTGGCAGGCGAGGCCTGGTTCGTCCCAGCCCAGGGAAGACCACTGTTCCGGCACGACAAAGGAGCGGGATGGATTGTCCTTGAGCTGATGCTGGAGCCACGCCTGGGCCAGGGGCGGACTTCGATGGTAGAAGGCCTCGACGGCGTAGCTGCGTCTGGCCCAGGCGGTGTCGGGCCCCATGCTCCAGCGCCACAGGACCGGAAAGGTCACAGGCAGCCAGGCGTCGGCATCGTGGGCATGGGTCGCGAGGTCGTGGCGCACGGCGGTGCGGGCGGCGTGGCATGCACCCAGCAGGACCAGTCCGATGACAAACCCCAGGACAACCCGGCGCCGACGCATGCCTACAGAGTCGTCAAGACGGCTCGCTTATTCAGTCCAGCCCCGGGATGATGGCGGGGGAGGGTGGCATGTCCGCCAAGAGCGGGAGCTGCTCGCCCCATGCCTTCTGATACGGTCTCGACGTCCAGGTGCCGTGGCCGGCGGTCTGTTCATAGTCTGCCAGGACGTGGGCGGGTTGGCCGTCGGTGTTGTTGTCCAGCAAGGTGATGCGACGGAACAACCCCTCGTTCACGTAGGCCTCCACGTTCTGGTGCAAGAGGTCATGGGTGAGGTGGATGAGATCGTCTGGAACCCGCCGACCCGGCAGCGCCAGCGTCTCCCCGTTGCGCATGGCAATCTCGGTGCCCGCATCGCCACGCCGGCTGTTGCGTCGCTGGGCCACCTCCGGATCCACCTTGTAGAGGACGATGGCATGGACATCGTAGCCGTGGCGGCAGGCCTCTTTCACGTAGTCCCGGAAACGATCCGGATCGCTGACCCCCATGGAGGAATCCAGTACCACGTCGTGGCCGCTCTTGAGGACCTCCCCCAGGAGGTTGCGGGCCATGACCTTGCTGGTCTCGTGCACGACGCTGCCCCAGTCGGGATTGGACCGCATGGCGGCCACCAGCTCCGGATTGGCCTTCGCCAGATCTTCAACCACCCGTTCCTTGACGTGATCGGGGTCGATGACGACGAGGTCCGGGTGGGTGGCCTTCAAATGAGCCATCACCGTGCTCTTCCCGGATCCAGGGACGCCTCCGGTCAGAATCAGGACGGGATCTCCCAGGCCGTGATCCGGTTTGCCCTGCACGACCTCGTGAGCCACTTCCTTGACCAGCTCCTGGCCGGGCGGGGTGAGGCCGCTGGGTGAGTCGCCCGTATACCAGGCCTCGACCTCAGAACTTGTGAACTTGTCGGGAACGGGCGCGCCGGGCCGATCTTCCTGGTCGAACAGAGTGGCCGGCCAGTTAAAGCCGGGGGCACGGGATGCAACCTTCATGCATGGCTATTGTACGCCATCCGGTCGTGAACATGTTGAACGGTTTTTTAAACTATTGCACACAGGCTGGATTTATTTGCCGGCTATGATGGGGGCATGCAGATCTACCATGGCGGACGCGCCGTGCGCACGATGGTCGCCCGAGTGCTGCATCCGGGGCCGTCGGAATCAGCCCCGGAAGCCTTCTCGGTGCCCCGCGAGAGCACCGAGACCCCGCAGTGGCTCCTCATGCGGCGCTGGCCGGCGCGGTTCTTGGTAGAAGATCCGCGAGATCCCGTCGCCGACCGCTACCAACCTCTCGTGCGATCGACGGATGGGGCAGTGGCCAACATCGATCTCTTCCTGCATGCGGATGAACCCCGTCGCACCGAGCACGAGCTGGCGATGTTCCGCCGGGCGGATGCGCCGCCGTCGGCGCCGGGACTTTCAATACAGGGCCTGGCCTCGGTGCCCATGTCGGGCAGCGCGGAGTTCACCACGCTGGGCCTCACCCGGTTAAGCGAAACATTGCAAGGCAAGAACGTCTATGTGATGGATCTCCGAGAGGAGTCCCACTGCTTTGCCAACGGGGTGCCAGTGAGCCGTTTCACGCCTGGCAACGCCGTCAACGAGGCTCGGCCCTTGAGTTGGATCATGCAAGACGAGTACCACTTCGCCGGGGAATGTCAGCAGGCCGGCCGGGTCGCCTTCAAAAACGAGTTTCACGGTGCGCAAGAAACCGGCTGGGCCGGGGTCGCCATGAACGTTCGCCAGGTGGCCACCGAGCAGGAGCTGGTTGAAGGCGCCGGCATGCACTACAACCGATACAACGTCACCGACGAACACGCGCCCCGCCCCGAGGTGGTCGACCGGTTCGTGGAGGACGTTCGCAACCTGCCGGCCGATGCGTGGCTGCACTTCCATTGTGTCGGAGGCAAGGGACGTACCACCACCTTCATGGCCATGTTCGACATGATGCACAACGCCAAGGGGGTCAGCTTCGAAGACATCCTGCGACGGCAGAAAGCCATGGGCGGCGCGGATCTCACCAACGAGCATCCGCTGGACAACGCCGAGCGACAGGCGGCGGTGCAGCAGCAGCACGACTTCCTCAAGAGCTTCTACCAATACTGTCGGTCCAACGAAGATGGCTTCATGACCAGCTACTCCACCTGGGTGTCGAAACAGCCGACCGTCTGACCCGCCGTGGCGATCAGCCGCAGTAAGGGGCGATGAGCCGACGGATGAAGTCGGCATAGCCGTCCTTGCAGGGGAGTTCCTCGTCGACGTGGAGACGCCGTCGGGTAGCGGTGACGGGTTGCTGTCGCTTCGGATCCCAGCCTGGCTTCTCGTAGGTCGTCCAATAGCAGCCCGTGCCCCGCCGCTGCCATTTGGCAGGTCGTTGAAGTTGATGCCTCTCGGTTTCCGTGGGGGGCCGCAGGAGCATCATCAGAGAAGAACAGGAGGAGCCGATGAGCCCGCATGAAGTAGCCGAAGTCCTGAACGAGCCGTTATCACAGGGTCTGCTTCGACGGCCTCTGGCGAGGCTGGCCTATGTTGGCAAAGATGGCAATCCCTGGGTCATTCCGATAGGGTTCTACTGGAATGGCAGTGAGGTCATAGTGTGCACGGCCCCGAAGGCACCCAAGGTCAGCGCCATGGCAGCCCGTCCCCAGGTGGCCCTGACTATCGATACGGAAGGCCAGCCGCCTCAGTCTTTGCAGATTCGAGGTCGGGTGTCCAGTCTAGAGACGGTCGACGGCGTTCCGAACGAATATCTGGAGGCGTCTCGCAAGGGGATTCCAGGCCCGGCCTTCGAGGCGTTCGAGGCTCAAGTCCGAGCGCTGTACAAGCAGATGGTCCGTATCCGGATCACACCACAGTGGGTGAGCCTGTTTGACTTTGGTAGCGGCCGTCTGCCCAAGGTGCTGCTCGATTTGATGGCCCAGCAGCGAAAGGAGTGACGGGCAATGGCATTTTTCCAGGCTCGTGTTGGGCACGAACACGATGGCAGACTCGTGCTGGTCGAGTGAACCAGGTCGCAGGGCTGGTCGGGCCCGCCACCTCGTACCACAGGGGCCCGTGAAGATATTTCATCAGGTGTATTGACATCCCACTTTATATTCAATACCATATTGACATGGGGATGGCACTGGCTGGTGGGGCGGAACTGGAACAGGCTGCGGTGGCGGCCCGGCTGGACGATGAGCTGCGGTTTCTGCTGACCGCTCACACGCCCGTGCAGAGAGCCATTGGAACCATGTTGGGTCGGTTGCTGGAGGATTCCACACTGCTCGACCTGGGATATGCGCTGCGCAGGGACTACATACGAGAGCACCTGGGCATCGGCATCCGGGAAGCACAGGAACTGGCCTGGCTGGAAACCCACGTTGTTCGATACCCGGAGACCGACCGATTATGGCGTGCCGGCCGCATTTCCCGCCGCCACGTGAGACTCATTTTGCGCCACGCCACGCCTGACGAAGACTTTCTGTGGGCCCGTCTGGCCACCATCATGTCCCGTTCGCAGCCTGGAACAAATGCTTGCCGGCCAGCCCGATGCCGAAGAAGAAATGAGGGTCCTGGCGATCGAGCTGTCGCCTGACCTTCAAGCCACCTGGGATAGCGCGTTCGAACTCGCCTGTCGCCTGTGGGAGCGCGACATCAGTGAGGTGGAGTTCTTGGAGACCCTGGCTGCCGAGTTCCAGTCGGGGGCGTGCGACGACCTGTTCACTGCGACGCTGGAAGACGACATGCCCAACGCAGCCGCACTGCGGGCGGAGCTGCAGAGGTTCGTCGCGGAGGCCGAGGAGCGGGCGGAACGGGAAACGGGCCGCTGGCATCAGCTCTCCCGGCGTCCGGTCCGGCCAGCTTGCGTGCCGGATTTCACCTGTCCGACCGATGCAACGGTGTTCGAGACGGACCGTGTCGTGCGACAGGCCCTGGTCTTTCAACAGAGCCTCGATGATGTGCTGCTTCACAAGCTGTGGGAAGCGGAGCGCATGGAGATCCATCGCCCGTTGCGGTTCGCCAGTTTCCAGCAATATCTGGTCGAGCGCCTGGGGTTCAGCACTCGAAACGCCTATCGCTTGCGGCAGTTGCGCCGGGCCTTGGCGGGCCAGCCCGAAGTGGCGGAAGCCCATGCCCAAGGCCGCTTGAGCCGCTGCCAGGCTGCGCTGGTGGCCCGGGTGGCGACACCGCCCACGTGTGAGGCGTGGATTGCATACGCCGAGAAGACCACGGTTGACAAGCTGCAGCGGGTGGTGGCGCATGCTGTCGCCCTGGGGCACCCAGATGTGTTGCCCCCCTTGCCGCAGCAGCCCTCACCCGAAACCCAGGCTCTCCTCGACCAGGCCCGGGCCCGCATGCCGGGCCTGTCTTCCCAGCCAGTGCCAACGTGTTCGCCTCAGCCGGCGGCAGAAGAGCTTGCGGGGGCGGCCGAGATGGACGCAGATCTGCCAAGAGTTCCGGAGGTCTCGGGTCTGGTCCGACACACCGCCACCACACGAATGCGCATTCGGATCCCCCGCGACCTCCACGAGATGGTCGAGCGGGCCCTTCGAATGGCGAACGTTGCGCTGGGGGGGCAGGCCACCCGCAGCCAATGTATCGAACTCTTGCTGCACCACTTCCTGGCGACATGGGCCCGCGTGGCCGTCAAGGCCGCCCGCGAGAATCCCATCCTGGAACGTGATGCATGGAAGTGCACGGTTCCTGGCTGCACGAGTCGGATCCAGTCTGCAGGGCCACCACCTCATCTTCCAGTCGCAGGGCGGCGGGGACGAACCCGGCAACCAGACCGGCGTCTGCGCCTGTCACCACCTGCAAGGCATCCACGGCGGGCGTATCCGAGCCCGCGGCCAAGCTCCGGACGGTATCGTTTGGGAAATGGGGATCCGTCCGGATGGAATTCCCAGTCGGGTCTACCTGAACGATACCCTGGTGGCAGAGCGGTAGGGGCGGCCTACTGAGACAATACCATCGCCTGCGGCGCCGTGCCCACGCTGGCCGACTGCAAGAACGTCAACCCGTTCGTCGTCGGGCTGATCTCATACACAAAGACCGCATTCGACCCGCTGCACACCACGTACACGAATGACTGGCTCTGGTCCAACACCACCTCCGTCGGCCCACCCCCTATCGTCGTGGCCTGCGTCGAGGGCGACGCACTGCCCGTCGTCGGATCGAGCGGCAACGACTCCAGGTCGGGCGGCCCCGCATTCGCCAGCAACAATCGGGTACCGCTGTTCGGAATCGCCATGGCCGCCGGATCCTGGCTGGTGTTCAACGACTGCAACGCCGTCAACTGCCCCGAGCTGGAGTTTATCGAATACGCCGCCAGCACCGCCAGGTTGGATTCCGTCACATACAAGAACTGACCGCCCGGCGCCACCACCAGGCTGCTCGGCTGGCCGTTCAACGTCACCGTCTGCACCGCCGTCGGCGCCCCCGTCGTTGAATCCACCTTGAACACAGTGACCGAGCTGCCTCCCGCCGATATCGTATACACAAAGGTCGCGTTCGGATTGATGAACACGCCGGAGGGTGTGCTGCCGGCCGGAGCGGTACTCCCGGCCGTCAACGACCCATCCGTCGAGCTGACGGTGAACGCTTCTAGACCGGCGTTGGTCGAAACCCACGCCAGGCTCCCATCCGGACTGACCACCACCCCACTAGGCCCTGCATTCGTCGGTACATCCTGGATCTGGCTCAGGGTGCCGTTGCTCACCGAGTAGACCGTCAGCGTGCTGGCCGACTGGTTCGCCACGTACAGCACGTTGTGCGCGGCGTTGAGCGCGAGACCCACGGGCTGCCCGTCCGTCCCCACCGTGGTCTGCTGCGTCAGCGCTCCCGTCGTACTGTCGACCGTCATTTCGCTGATGTTGTTGGATCCGCTATTGGCGACGAAGGCAAACCTGGACGCCGGCACCGTAGAACTCGAGGTGGGACTGCCGGTCGAGGTGGACGTCGATGTGCTGGTCCCGCTGCTGCTACTACCGGCCGTTCCGAGCGCGGGCAACCCGCCGCACCCGGCCAGGAGCAGGAGACCGATGGGCACACTGGCTGCGGTCCACCGCCGAAAACGCTTCAACATGCCGAGGACCTTCGTCAGCCCCCCGGTTCACCCTTCGATCCTGGGCACGAACACCACCGGACCCAGCGACTCCTCCGTCCACACGTCCGCCTGCGTCTTCCGCAACACCCACAGGGTCTGGGTATCCTGGGCCTCGCCGATGGGCACCACCATCCGGCCTCCGATGCGAAGCTGCTCCATCAAAGCCAGCGGCAGCGAGGGCGGCGCGGCCGTCACCACCACCGCATCGAAAGGCGCCGCTTCCGGCCACCCCGCCCAGCCGTCGCCGACCCGGAACCGCACGTTCCGGCAGCCCTGCAGCACCTGCTGCGCCCGCTCCGACAAGTCGGCTCGAATCTCGACCGTGTACACCTGGCGGGCCAGCCGGCTCAAGATGGCCGTCTGGTAGCCACTCCCGGTGCCGACCTCCAGCACCCGCTCGGAACCGTTCAGGCGCAGGGCCTGCGACATGAGTGCCACGATGTACGGCTGCGAAATGGTCTGGTCCAGCCCAATCGGCAGGGCCCGGTCGCGATAAGCCTGCGCCCGCACGTCCTCCGGAGTGAACTGGTGGCGAGGCACCTGGCGCATGACGTCCAGCACCCGGGCGTCCCAGATGCCCTTGGCCCGCAGGCTGTCGATCAGGGCATGGCGCTGCCGCATTTCCGCGGCCGACCCCGGGTTACGGTGCCAAAAGGCGAAGTGGCGCTTGATAGATGGCATGAATCCTCCGCTTTCCTTGTTGACCGCTCCCCACCAATGCAAACACGGCCGACCGCCATCTACAGCGACAGGCCCAGCAGATGGGCGAGCTTGCGGGGGACGTCCGCGGCGTCCTGCGGGCCCAGGAAAGTGCCCGCTCCAGGGCCCGATACGCTGAGAGGGCACGGGTCGCCGGTGTGCTCCTGCGAGGCCCACGCGAGGCCGCTGCGGCTCGATTCGATACGACCCAGGGCCTGCACCAGCGGGTCGTTCCCCGGCTCCGGGGCGGGGACGGCTCGAGCCGGATCGCTGGCCAGCAGCAGCGACTCACGTTCTTCCGTGGTCAGGTCGGACCAGCCGAGCAACGTCTTGACGGTGGTCTCGGCATGCGCCCGGTCTGCACGGATGGCTTCCGCCACCGTCCCCAGGCTGTTGCGGGCGGCCCGCAGCGGCGCCAGTCGAAAGTCACCGGTGATGGCCAGGCCGGACGTCTCGTGGCTGCCCACGACCACCACCAGGGTGTCTGGGTGGGCGGCCTGGAAGGTCGCCGCCACCTTGAAAGCCTCGTCCGTAGCCAGGACGTCCCGCGCCACGGCGGCCCCGTCATGATCGTGGCATTCCCAGTCCAGGCGGCCCTGGTTGACGACCAGCACGAAGCCGTGGCCCGCCAGTTGCTGGAGCGCCGCCGAGGTCATGTCGGCCAACGACGGCGTGTCGGGATGGTCGATGTCCGAGGGCAGGGCCCCCGGGGCGAAGAGGCCGAGCAGTCGGCCCGTTGGAGCGTGGGCCAGGGCATCGCGGGTTTCCACCAGGTGATAGCCCGCCAAGGCGTCACCGAAATGGCGCCGGCCGCCGCCTAGCAGAACGTCGGGGGCCTCCGAATGATATTGATGCGCGATCCCGTCCTCGTCGTCGTGGCGGGAGGCGTGGGCCATGAAGCCCGCCACGCTGGCATGGGTCACCGTCAAGTTGGTCACCACGCCCGTCCCCAACCCGGCCTCGCGGGCGGCCTCCAGGAGCGTGCGGACAGGTTGGCCATCGTCGTAGGACAGGACGCCCTGCCGACCCGGACGGCCGGTGGCAAGCGCCGAGCACGCCGCCGCGGTATCGGGGGCCGGCGCCTCGAGCGCGCCGGTGCGCACCAGGCCCCACACCTTCTGTCCATCCATGGCCAGGCCGCCAGCCACCAGGCTACCCAACTGACGCTGCACCGGCCCCATGCCGTCGACCACGAAGACGATGGCCTGGTGAGGGCGCAGCGGCGGCGGGGCGGGCGGCACTATTTGTGGACCAGGCTGGAGAGGAAGAACATCAGATTGGCGGGCCGTTCCGCCAGCCGCCGCATGAAATACGGGTACCACTGGTTGCCGTACGGCACGTACACCCGCAGGTTGTAGCCCTGCGACAAGAGGCGCTCCTGCAGGTCGCGGCGGATGCCGTACAGCATCTGGAACTCAAATCGGCTGCGGTCGATCTTCTTGTCGGCCACGAACTGGCAGGTGGCGGCGATGAGGGCCTCGTCGTGCGTCGCCAGGCCGGGATAGGTGCCGTTCTGGAGCAGCTCCTGGGCCAGCTTGAGATAGTTGGCGTCGGTGTCTGCCTTGCGGGCAAAGGCCACGGTGGCCGGCTCGGCATAGGCGCCCTTGCACAGGCGGACGCGGATGCCTTTCTCGTTGACGTCTCGCACGTCCTGTTCGGTTCGATACAGGTAGGCCTGCAGCACCACGCCGACGTTGTGATAGCCCTCGTCCCACAGCTTGCGATGGAAGTCGAGGGTCTTCTGCGTATAGGCAGAGCCTTCCATGTCGATACGGACGAAGTTGTCCTTGAGCGACTTCGCCTTGTCGAGGATGGCTCGCAGGTTCTTGGCACAGACCTCCTCACCCAGGTCCAGCCCCATCTGGGTGAGCTTGAGCGACACGTTGCAGTTCACGTCGGCGGCCCCGATGGCGTCCAGCGCGTCCAGGTAGTCCTGGGCGGCGTGGCCGGCCTCGTCGACCGTGTTCACGTTCTCGCCCAGGTGATCAATGGAGGCGCTCGCCTTGATGGCGTTAAGCTGGCGGGCGGTTTCGACCGCCTCCTTGATCCCCTCGCCGGCCACGAACCGCAGCGCCATCGTGCGGGTGGGCGGCATGCCCATGATGAGCTGGCCGGCCTTCTTCTGTTCGGACAGGTACAAAAGCGTTTTTCGCATGAGACTGGGCATCCTTTGATCTCCTCGAGCAGGTGCTGGCAGTATAGCCATGCGGTCAGGCCCCGTCAATAGAAGAAAAGGAGCGGCTCCCAGGCCGCCGAAGCGGCGTGGTCGACTTTACCCGGGAGGCATTTCATCTTTGCGTCGGCTGCGTCGATTCTTTCGCAAGTGGTCCCGCCAGATCATCGGTGTGACCGCGGTGGTGCTGCTGGTGGTCATGGCCCGCAGCTCTCGCGTCCACCGTTTCCTGCACGATCCGATGGACGACGTGGTGGCGAACGTCGATGGCCAGAAGATCACCCAGGGCGAGCTGTTCGTCGCCCTGCAGCAGCGGCACGGCACCGAAGTGCTCACCAACCTCATGATGGAGAAGAAGGTGGCCCACGACGCCGAGAAGCAGCAGGTGACGATGGATGAGGCCCGCTATGAAGACGACCGGACCCGCCTCTCCAAGCAATATGCCGACCGCAACATCCTCGCCTACGAGGAGGGCCTGCTGCGCACCCAGCTCCTCATTGAAGCCATCATCTTGAAGGACGTGCCCGAAACCCAGAAGCACGAATTCTACGACCGCTTCAAGGACGAGCTCTACTCCGTCGACCTCTCCCACATCCTGGTACGCGAAGACAAGGACGCCCAGCAGGTCATCAAGGAGCTTCAGCACGGGTCGGATTTCGCGGTCGTGGCCCGCACCTTCTCGCAAGACAATGCCTCCCGCAACGACGGGGGCCATCTCGGTTACATGACCTACGGGCAGCTCAAGCGCATGTTCGGCCAGGACATCGCCGACCAGATTCGAGGGCTCAAGACGGGCGTCGTGTCGGCGCCCATCCATTCGGTGTTCGGCTACCACGTCTTCAAGGTGCTGGGCACCCGCGCCAGCTACGACGACCTGCGCCGGACCGTCGAGGATCAGATCTCGCAGTCGAGACAGGTGGCGGAAATCCAGCGGCTGTCCTACGAGCTGGCGGGCAAGGCCCAGACCGCCATGGCCACGACGCTGCCAACCTCCAACGTGTTCTCGGCGCCGACCGGCAAGGCCAGCTCCGGCGTGTTCACCGAGCCCAAGGGCCAGGGTAGCACAGGCGTCTTCGCCATGCCGACCGGGCAGGCCAGCGGCGCCGTCTTCGTGGAGCCCAGCGGGCGGGCATCGGGGCCCAACCTGTTCGCCGTGCCCACCAGCGTTCCCAAGCATTAGCATGGAGGCCCCCGACCTGCTCGGCGGTATCCCCGCGGGCGAGCGTTGGCAGGCCCGTCAACGGCCAGACGCCGCCTGGGTGGTCGCCGAACGGGCGTGGCGGGGGCTGACCCAGGTCACCATCCTCATCTGCGTTCGAGAGGGCCGGGATCGAGGCCAGGTGCAGACGGGGTTGCTCGGGGACGGAACCCTGGGGGCGGACTGGCGGCGATGGTCGCAGGATCCGTGGTCTGTCCAGGTCGAGAGAGACACCATCACCGTGCAGGGGCGGCTGGACCTGGATGCAGAGGACCGGGCGGAGTTCGATGCCTGGGTCGATCGGCTGGTGGCCCAGGCCGCCGATGGGCCCCTGCCGGCGGGCTGCTGGGAGTGCGGCGGAGAGAAGGACCTGGCACTCATGCGACGGGGCCGCGCCGTCACCTGGTCGTGCGCTGACTGCCGGGGCCTGGCTCCCCTTGAACCTCTACCGCCGGTCTACGAAGTGCGCCACCACCCGGCGCTGCACTGGACGTTTCTCCGACGCCTGCTGCACTACGAGCGCCAGGTCTTGCTGGCGCTTCCCCTTCTCGTGGGCGTGGTGGCCTATCTCTGGCGGGACGCCTGGCTGACCATGCCGTACGTGCGCAAACTGGCCAAACTCGCCATGCTGGTGTCGCCATTCGTCTTGTACGGGTGGGCGCAAGCCTGGCAGGCAGCCGGGCAGCGGCGAACGCCGGAAGAGCCGTCGATGCGATGGACCATGGCCTGCCATCCGCCTTGGCTCGTGCCCCAGCCCGACGGCTCCACCGAGGCATGGCGGAGCGTGCCCTGGGAGGCCGCTCAGCCAGGCAGCGCTCCGGTCGAGGACGAGGGGCGGTTCTGGTTGCTCGAGGCCGACCGGAGGGGACCGGGGGGACTCGGGGGCTGGCTCGTCCACACCATGGCCCGCCTGAGCCGGGGTCCGGCGTACCCGGCCTGGAACGGGGACGTGCCCACGGCGCCCCCAGGCTCGGAAGCCTATCTAGCATGGTACCGGCAGCACGTTCAGGGCCCGCGAGAGGCGCAACGCCACCGACAGGAGCGCCGGTGGGAGGCGTGGGCGGCTGATATCGAACGGCAGCTAGAGACGTCGCTGGATGCGCGCCATCGAGCCGCCCGCCTCGTGGAGCGGGCCCGCCTGGCCCAGCGCCGCGGCGACCTTGCCCGAGCCATCGCCGACTATCGAGAGGCCCTCGCCTGCGATCCCGATCACACGGATGCGCGAGCCGAACTCGAAATGTTGCCGGGTGTTAACGAAGTGGAACCAATTCCGCACAAACCGGTAATGAACGCCTGATACCATAGGTGTACAGACAACTCGAGTCACCGCCCTCCCACCGGGAGTGGACGGGGCTCAGACAGACATAAGAGATCGGTTAGGAGCGTGCGGGATAGTGAATAGCATCACCACTTCCAATAAAATTCATGGGCTGCAGTTTCGCGGGACTGCCAGCAAGACCGGCGCGGCCGAAAATGGCCCTGAGGTCCAGGACCACGCCACGATTTCCGGTGAAGTTTCCGAAGTCGGACACAAGAAGGGCCTGATGGCGCTGGCGGGCACCGCTGTGATGGCGGGCATGGCCGTGGCCGGCGGTATCGGCATGGCGACCCCCGCATTTGCAGCGGCTCCGGCGCCGCAGGTCCAGGTGATGAACCAGAACACCGTCACGACCGACACCACCGATACCGCTCGGACGGCCAATGCCACCCCTGCGACGCCCAACGATGGCCAGGCGCAACAGCTCTTGTCGCAGATGCCGGGCCTCAAGGACCCCAGCTTCGGCGGCGGTTTCAGCCGTCTCTTTGGCGGCAAGTTCAGCCCCTCCGACGCCGTGGCGAAGCTCAACAAGGGCTCGGAAGTGCAGGCACCCCGCAACGGCAACGCCAACCAGATGGACGTCATCAAGAACAAGCAGCAACTGGCCGAGCTGGCCACCATGCGGGGTATCGATCCGCAGGGCGGCGTGTCGCAAGGCATCGTGCACGCCTTCCAGAACGTGGAACGGAGCAACGGGTTCGCCGCCAACGGCAAGAGCATGACCGCTTACCAGGCCTACGATAGCATGCTGCACGGCGGGACCGTATCGATTCACATGGGCAACGAGTGGGTGGCGGTCAACCATCCTGCCCAGGTCCAGGAGTTGAACGCCCTGGAGGGCAACGGCCAGGACAACCCGCTCAACTCGCAGACCTCGTCTCTCCTCAAGCGGATGTCCGAGCAGACCCAGGGGGAGGGCCTCTACCAGAACGGCCATCGCCTCAATGCCTATCAGTACCTGCAGGCCGCCGAATCGAACCAGGGCGGGATCAGCTACAACTTCAGCGGCGGTCCCTACCACGAGCCCCTGTCGGTGCCCGTGGCGCACTTCGGCGACCTGGGCCAGGCGGCCCAGACGGCGGCCAACCAGCACAAGGCCGACGCGGTGCGGCCCTCCACCAGCTTCTTCAACAAGACGATGGACGGACTGACGAAGCAGATGCTGCAGGGCGTGCAGGCCGACATCCAGTCGGCGCAGTCGGCCATCGACGGCGGCAAGGCCGACGTGCAGCGGTTCACGGCAGCGGCCCAGGCCGAGTCGAATGCCATTCCCGGCGCCCGAGCCGCGGTCGACCAGGCGCAGGGGGGGCTCAACGCCACCATGCCACGCTTCAGTGTCGCTTCGCAGCGGCTGCAGGCCGCCCGGGCCAACCTTGATGCGGCCAGCGGCGTGGACGGCGCCGCCCGCGGCACCGAGGCCGGCGCCTTGCAGGCCAACAACGACGCCAACGCCCGGTTGCAGGATGCGAAGGGCCGCATCGCCCAGGCACAGAGCGTATTGGACAACCAGGCACCGGCGGATCCCGACGCCGCCCCGGCCGGGAATCAGGCGCCCGTCGATCCCGATGCGAAGCCAGCCCCGAACCAGGCGCCCGCCGATCCTGACGCCGCCACCACCAACAGCGCCAACAACGTGCGGGCCAACGCTCTCAACGCCAAGGCCCAGGCCCAGCGGGATGCGAGCATCGCCCAGCGGGACGTGAACTCCAGCTACGACGCCTGGCAACAGGCCCACAACGCCCGCCTGGGGGCGGACGCAGCTCTGGGGTCAACGCAGGGCCAGTACGACTACGCCGCCGGCCTGTACAACCAGGCCGACGCCATCCGGGCGCAGGCGGCGGGCATCCTGTCGCAGGCCCAGAACAACCTGGCCGGCCACGAGAACGCCCTGGGGTCCGATCAGCAGGCGGTCGCCAACGCCCACGCCCAGATCCAGTCGGGTCAGGCGGCTCTCGCGACGGCGCAGCAGCTCAGCGGGCAGGCCCAGAAGTACATGACCGAGCTGAACGGGGCCAAGGGCGACCTCGACGCCCACCGCCAGGGCCTGCACGATGCGGCCAGGACGATGTCTGGCAGCGCCGTGAACGATGAATTGCGCCAGAGCCTGGCGCACCAACAACAGTTGCTGGACGACATGGGCAAGCCGCAGGCCCCGGCGGGCTACCACGAAGCGGGCCCGGTCGTCATCTCACAGCAGTAAGCCTCTCTCCTGTCTATGGGAGGTCCAAGGTGGACCTCCCTTTTTTCATTGCAGGCGCTCCGCCCGTTGGAGCCCGTCGCGTGATCGGACACGCCCCGGGGTGACCATCGTCAAGTTTTCGGCTCGACACCCAGTCTCATCTCGTCGTTTTCCGGTTGTTTGTTAACGGATGGACGTTGCCCCCGTCAACGGCCATGGAAGGCCCTGTGGGTTACCATAGGATCAAGACAGACGAACCATCAGAAATCGATAGGAGACAAGAAACAATGCTTCCTGCCATCGCACACCGCACCTCGGGCACCTCCCACACCTCTCAGCCTGCCCACTCCCTCAAGAGTCCACAGCAAGATCTGCAGCAGGCCCCGCCCTCCCATCACGATCGGGTGAGCATCAGCCACGAAGAGGAAGAGCCGACCTGCGGTTCCCGCGGCGGCGTTGGGAGCGGCAACATCGGCACGGGTAGCGAGAGCGGCCACGACAAGGTCCACCACATCATCAGCAACTGGTACACGCCCCCGGCCGGCGACCCGTTCCCGGGCGTTCATGCCAAGCCCGGCACGCCCCAGTCGACCCAGGTTTAAGTCCGCAGCATGCCCTCGCCGTGGTGTCGCATCACCACGGCGGGTGCGACCACGTCTACCGCAGACTGTCGGCGGGCCAATCTCTGACTGGGACCTCGGCCGCGAGATAGCCGCGAT
>DASYBA010000210.1:0-2173 GCA_036501005.1 Candidatus Xenobia bacterium
TTCGTCAACGGCCAGCAGCGCGATGGACAGACTGGCCAGGCGAGCCAGGAACCGTTCGTTGGCCAGCCGCTCCGGGGCGATGTAGAGCAGCTTCAGGTCGCCCTGTTCGAGGGCCTGATAGGTGGCCGACACGGCCTCGACGCTCTGGGTCGAGTCCAGGCGAGCCGCCCGAATGCCGATACGGGTGAGCGTGTCGATCTGGTCTTTCATCAAGGCGATGAGGGGCGAGATGACCACGGTCAAGCCGTCCAACATGACGGCCGGAAGCTGGTAGCACAGACTCTTGCCTGCGCCGGTGGGAAAGAGGGCCAGCGTTGAGCGCCCGGACAGCAGGCGTGCGATCACCTGCTCCTGTCCGGGACGGAACCCGTCCAGGTTGAAGACCGACTTGAGAACGTCTTGCATGTTCATGCCACCTCCGACCAGCGTATTGTGCTGATCGAAGGAGCATTACGCCATAGCTACGAGATTGTCGTTCTGTTAACTACGTCCGAATTGCCACTCCATGGGGGCCGGCGGCGGCAGGGATGGAGACGACGCCCACGGCTGCGGGGCAGCTTGCTGCTGCCAGGCCTGACCGGCCTGCCAGTTGTGTTGCGCCACCACGGCGGTCTGGCCTCGGTCCAGGGCCGCTTCGGCCCGCTTGTCGTCTTGGAGCTTTTCATGGTTGCTCAAAGCGTTCCAGGTATTCAGGCCGACCAGTCCCAGCTCGACTAGAGCCAGGGGGGGACATGCTGCCGCGGCCGCCATGCATGCGCCCGCGGTCGCCAATCCCACCCCGATCCATCCCGCCGCCCGCCCGACGCGGTGGAGGATCTCCTTGCGATGCACCGACTTCTGCATCTGTTTCAGGTTGTCGCCGCGCAGGTTCGATATGGTCGCCACGTCCTGCTGCGCCAACTCCCGGTAGGGGCCGGCCGAATACTGGCTCTGGGTCTGGATGGTCCCGACGATTTCCCGTTTGCTGGTCCAACCTGGCAGTATTTTCATACATCCATTCTAGCAGGGACCGCCCCTGCACTGAATAGACGCCCTGTAACACCTGTTAAGTATTGGTAACAGTTTGCGGTTTGAACTCCACGAATCGGTACCCCAGACCGCGCTCGTTGAAGATGTAGCGGGGGTGCGCCAGGTCTTGTTCCAGCTTCTTGCGCAGGTAGGTGATGTAAAGGCGGAGGAGCTGCGTATCGTCCCGATACTCCGGTCCCCAGACCTTGGAGAGGAGGGCCTCGTGGGTGAGGAGCCGGCCCGGGTGGTTCATCAGGTGGTGCAGCAGCTTGAACTCCGTGGGCCGGAGATGCACGGTCTGGCCGCGCACGATGGCCTCCCGCCGGTCGAAGTCGACGCTCAGGTCGTCGTCGACACGCACGATGCGGCGGGCCATGGGGGCTGGCATCTCGGTGCGCCGCAGCACGGCCTTGATCCGAGAGACCAGTTCCCGATGATTGAACGGTTTCGCGAGGTAGTCGTCAGCGCCCAGTTCGAGTCCGCGTACCCGGTCCTCGTCCCCGGCCTGGACGGTCAGCATGATGACCGGCATGGTGGCCGTGCTGCGAATCTCCTTGAGCAGGTCGAACCCCGACGTATCCGGCAGGTTGACGTCCAACAGGGCCAGGTCTGGCAGCTCCTCTCGCAGGCGGACCAGGGCGTCTCGTCCGCTGGTGGCGCCGGACACGACAAAACCGGCGGCTTCCAGCGTCTGTCGAATGAGCTCCAGCATGTGCAGCTCGTCCTCGACGACCAGGATGCGACGGCCTTCAAAATCGTTTGAACTCACGGTTCCTCCAATGGCAAGGTGAAATAGAAGCGGGCGCCCCGCCCGCCCGGTCCCGTATCGACCCCGATGTGGCCGCCATGCGCGTCGATGGTGGCCTTGCAGATGAAGAGGCCCAGTCCGGCGCCGCGAATGGTGCCTTTGTTCTGACCTCTTTCGAAGAGGCCGAAGATGCGCTGGCGGTCTTCGTTGGCCACCCCCGGGCCCTGGTCTTCGACATCTACTCGGAGCTGCCCCGGCTCCTGCTGGACCGTCATGCGGATGGGGCCAGGGCCCCCGTACTTGAGGGCATTTTCGATCAGGTTGGTGATGACCTGCTGCAGGCGATCGGCATCGACCAGGGCGACGGGCAGCCGGCGGGGCATCTTCAGGTCGAGATGCCCCCCCCGGCTCTGCACC
>DASYBA010000211.1:0-8094 GCA_036501005.1 Candidatus Xenobia bacterium
AGATCACCTTGCAGGTCAAGGAGCGCAACCTGCGCCCCGGCGCGGCCAGCCGCGTCACGCTGGAGGTTCACAACCAGGGACCCGGCACGGCCTATGGGGTGCTGGTCGAAATGGCCGGCGGCGAGGGCTACACCGTACAGGTGGGTTCACAATTGCTGTCGGCGCTGCCCCCCCATGAACGCACTTGTGTCGATTTCATCTTTGTGGCTTCCGCGCCGACCATCCGCGGCAAGTTCACGGCTCGCTATGCCGACTTTGCCGAGGCCGACGCCCTCGCCACCTGCGAGGAAGACCTGTCCAACGTCAGCCTGACCTTTCGAAGCATTCCCAACCCCTATGTGCCGGGCCTGCCCCTGGAAGTGGGCAGTGAGTTGTTCCTGGGACGGGAGGATATCTTCAAGTTCGTGGCCCAGAATCTCAGCAGCGCGCATCGGCGAGTCATGGTGCTGACCGGCCAGCGTCGCATGGGCAAGACCAGCCTGCTCAAGCAGTTGCCCCTGCGATTGCCTTCCCAACTGGTGCCCGTCTTTGTCGACTGTCAGGGGCTGGAGTGTCGCGGGTTGGGCAACCTGCTCTTTCACCTGGCCTACATCATTGGCGACTTTCTGGAGGCAGACGGCGTGCCGGTGCCCATCCCTCCCATCAACGACTTTCAGGAGCGGCCCCTGCTGACCTTCGAACGCGACTTTCTCCGGCCCCTCGGGGTGGCTCTGGGCGACCGCACCCTGCTGCTCTTGATCGACGAGTTCCAGGCCTTGGACGAAGCCGTGGAGGCCGGTGATCTCACGCCGGGTCATCTGGGGTTCCTGCGCAGCCTGATGCAACATCAAGACAAGCTGACCTTTCTCTTCAGCGGCCTGCAGAAGCCGTTCGAACAAGCGCGAGACCACTGGCAGCCGGTTTTCAATATCGCGCTGCGTCGAGAGGTCGGGCTCCTGGAACCGCAACATCTTCGTGAACTGATCGAGAAACCTGTCGCCGGTCTGGTGCACTACCACGCCGGCGCAGTCGAAGAACTCATTCGCCTGACCTGTGGACAGCCCTACTTGACGCAGCTTTTCTGCGATCGGCTCATCAACCGCCTCAACGACCAGCGGGAGACGGAGGTCCGGGTTCCGCAGATACACCAGGTCATCCCGGAGATTTTCTCCGCCGGCGTGAACCACTTTCACAGCCTGTGGGACGACCTCGGGGCCCGCGAGAAAATCGTCCTCATCGGGTTGTCGGGCTGTTTGAGCCATCACCAGTTCGCGACCTTGAGCTCGGTCACCCGATACCTCCGAGAGCGCGGCATGATGGCCGATCTCGACGATCTGACCACGGTGCTGCAACAGTTGCTGGGCCTGGACCTGATTCGCTATGCCAATTCCCAGCCCCCTGGTTATACCTTCAGCGTTCTTTTGTTCCGCTTGTGGATCGAAAAAGAGATGTTGCATTCGCTGTTGGGCTCCAGCATCAAGTGGCCGGCATGACGGCTACCAACCCGTTCTTCAACCGCGGCTGCATCGAAGAGCCGAGTTGCTTCTTTGGTCGACAGCGAGAACTGCAGGACATCTTCAACCTGTTGGGCAAACCGATACCCCAGTCGGTCTCCATCGTCGGCCAGCGCAAGATTGGAAAGTCGTCGCTCCTGCAGCACATCATGCGGCCGCAGACGGTTCGACAGTACATCCCGGAGCCCGACAACCTCATCCTGGTCTGCGTCAATTTCGAGGGGCTGGCCTACTTCTCCGAAATGGAGTGTCTGCAGAAGCTGCTCTGGGATGGCTATGCGGCAGTGGCGACCCTCTTGCCCCAGCCCGGGGACGGGCCCAAGATCGATGGCTCGGCGGCCACCCCTTTTCTCATCATCGAGAGTCTCAACAGATTGTTCCGCTGGCTCCGGCAGCAGAAGAAGAGACTGGTGTTCCTGTTTGACGAATTCGAGCTGTCGTGTGGCAATCCGAACCTCACCTCGAGCTTTTTCAATACGCTCCGCTCCTTCTCGACCAGCTTTGGGGTGGCCTACGTGGTCGCCACCATGCAGGAGCTGTGGCGTCTCCCCCATTCCAAGGGCGCCAGAAGCTCTCCCTTCTTCAACTACTTCACCACCGTCTACGTCGGTTTGTTTACCGGGCGCGAGGCGCAGGACCTGTTGGCGACGCTGTCTCCCCGCCTCGCCGGGCCGGAGGAAGCGGCTTTTCTGCTGGAAGAGGCAGGGCTGTTTCCGTTCTTTCTTCAACTGCTGGGCTGGTATCTCTGGGATCAAGAGGCCCGCAGCGGAAAGATCGGCAGCGCCGATCGACAGGCCGCCCTGGTAGAGTTCAAGAGTCAGGCCGCCCCCCACTTCGCCTTCTTCTGGAACCATCTATCGGACCAAGAACGATCGGTCCTGTCCCGACTCGCCCGGCAGGCGGCGCTGGAAGGCCCGGACACGACCGTGGCCGAGCGGTTGCGGCAGCAGTCCCTGCTCTTTCATGACAAGCTCTTTTGCAGTGCCTTCGCGGCTTTCGTGAACGATCAGACCGTCTAGGGGTTTCAAACCTTCGAAACGTGCGCATAGTCGAGATCGTGCGGAGCAACAAAGCTACCCTGGCCCAACTCATGCGTCAACTGTCGACGCTCCTTTCGGCTGGGGTCTCCATTCTGCGAGCGCTTCACATTCTGGCCGCTCAACAGGAAAACACCGCCTTGAAGAACGTTCTGCGGCAAGTGGTCACCCAGGTCAGCGGCGGCGTCTTGCTGTCCGTCGCATTCGGCGAACACCCGACGGTATTCTCGCCCGTGATCGTCAGCATGATCCGCCTGGGCGAGACGACCGGGACGCTGCCCCACGTCTGTTCCGAGCTGGCCACGTATCTCGAAAACGACGTGCGCATGGAGAACAGGGTGCGAGCGGCCATGGTCTATCCCGTCTTCGTCACGCTGTTCTCCTTCGCCACCTTGGCTGCGCTGCTGCACTGGATCATTCCGCCTTTACTGGACATGTGCACGACCCTGTGCGGATCGCCGGATCGCCTGCCGTGGCCGACCGTCACGGTGATGCGGCTGGTGGAGGTCAGCCACAATCCCCGGCAACTCGCCATGATGGCCGCCCTCGTCCTGGTCGGCGTCCACGCGCTGGATCGGTGGCGTCGGACCCCTTCCGGATGTTTGCTCTGGTACCGCTTTCTATTGCAGCTTCCGGTGGTGGGCCCGTTGCAGCAGAAGGTGCTGGTCTCGCAGTTCTGTCGGACGCTTGGCACCTTGCTGGCATCGGGCATTCGGATGCACGAGACCTTCCTGGTTCTCATGGAGACCGCACCCAACCCGCATTTCGCCCGTCATACCGTACGCCCACTGGTCGATGGTTTGACGAAGGGCCGCGTTTTGCATCGCCTGTTGAAGGATTTGCAGTTTCCGACCGTCGTCAGCCAACTGGCCTATGTCGGCGAGATGTCCGGCAAGCTGCCGGATCGATTGCAAGCGGCGGCCCGTATGTACGACGAGGACGTTCGCCAATCGCTCGACACGTTTTCGCAAGTGCTCGAACCGTTCCTCATGGCGACCCTCGGCTGCGTGGTCGGATTCATCGTGGCAGCGGTGTTCATGCCGCTGTACACGGCCATGAACCACCTGTAACCTTTATACCGGGGGGTGGTTTCAATACGGCTGGACGGGGCCATATTGAAAGCGAGCTGAAGTTCTGTTGGGGGGAAGCCATGAGACTGGACGCACAAATGCAGGCAATTCTGGCGGCTGGGCCGGCGCCGCGGCTGGCGCCGCCCCCGATCCATGGGGTTCGCCGACTGGCAGACCGCCTGGTGCGCTTCGCGCAAGCGGCGTGGGGACAACCATCGTCGGCCATGGCGGCCGAACTCGCTGCCGTGGTCGTGGCGGTGGCGGCCTTTACCAATCCGCCCGCGCCTGGCCTGCAGGCAGCCGTCGTGACGCCCGAGCGGGCCATGGTGCGAACCCAGGACGGTCATGTCTATGCCTGTCGTCCAGAAGAGAATACCGCGTCGCTGGAGACCGTGGCGTCGGAAGAGACCTCCACCGGGCTCCTCCTGTCGGACGCCGACGGTATCGTGTCCTTGGATGATCGAGGCCGGGTGCTAGGTCACCTCGCCACCCCTCTGGTAGAACGGCTGTTGCCAGGCGTCCGACAAGGCCACTGGCTGGGCGTGGGGTGCAACGGCCACACCCTCTTCGAGGTGTCTCCCGAGAACCTGCAGAGCCGTTGCGTCTTCACGTCTCCAGCCCGCCTGGGTGATGCCGTCCCCGGGGGCCCCGGCTACTACGTCTCGTTGCCCGAGTCCGATACGGTCGCCGTGGTGGGCCGCAACCAACAGGCACGGCACGCGCTATCGGTCGCCGGAGGGCCCACGGTCCTGGCATTCGACCCGACCGGTCACACGCTGTGGGTGTACTGTCAACAAAGTCAGACCATCAGGGCGATGGACCCTTCGACGGGTCACGGCACCGCGATACCCGCCCCGGCCGACGACGTGGTGGGCATGGCCCAGGGGGACGACCGCATCTTCTTCATCGGACAGCACTCCCTGGCGTCGGTGGCGGCCGAGGTGCCTGACGATTTGAAGACCTCCAGCACCTCGGCCCAGGACCCGGTGGCCTGGACCTTCTCCGCCCCGACGCATTCGCTGGTGGTAGCGATGCGGACTCCGCCGTGCCTGCAAATCTGGCCGGCCGGTGGGCAAGCCCCGCCCCGCACGGTACCGTTGCCGGCGACGCCAACGGCCCTCTGGCTCACCCCATGAGCAGAGGCATTTCTCTCATCGAGATCAACGTGGCTGTGCTCCTGGTCTCCATCTTTCTCTTGACCTTGTACGCCGCGACCGGCTCCGCCATCCGCCTGAACCAGAAAGACTCCGTCTTGACCCAGGCGACATTTCTGGCGCAACAGCAAATGGAAGAGACGGTCTTGACGGCCCGCCACAGCAACGGCTTCTACGCCATGGCCAGCGTCCCACCGGTGTTCGTGGGAGACCAGAACCGCTTCGTGTGCGTCGAGACCGTCACAGACCTGGTCACCGACCCCACGCTCTTCGGTTATCACCGCATTCGGCGTATCACCGTACAGATCTCGCAGGCCCTCGCCGGGGCCAGCACGCCGACCCCCGCCGGCCACCCCCTGGTGCAACTCTCCACGGCGGTGACCGCGCTATGAGGGGCCACACGTTGATCGAGCTGGTGGTGGCCTCGGCCCTGCTGGCCGTCGTCTTGACCACCGTTCTCTCCATCTGGCACATGATGAATCGGACGTCGGCGGCGCAGCAGGCAGACCGGGAGGGGCGACAGGTGGCTCGCACGGCCCTGGACTTTCTGTCCTCGGAGGTGCAGACAGCCGACCTCATCTGGACGGGCACCAACACCGTGAATGGCCACGTCTACCACGTCCCGGCGCCATCCGTCTCCGGCACCGACCTCCTCTACGCCAGCCCGGAGGACGGCACCACGTGGCGTGTTTCCGGCGTGTACCTCGCGCCCATGAACGACTCGACCAACCCAGGGGCGCAGGAAATCGTCGTCGAGCAGTTCGCCGGTGTGACGCCGGTCCGACCGGGTGAACCGGCCTCCATCGATCTACAGAGCCTCACGACGCCGCACGTGCGGACGTTTCTCGCCTTCCTGCCGGCGGGTAACTGGCTCACCGTGTCGTCGCCCCCCCGAGGGGTCGGGTTCGACATGACGTTCTTCCGTGTCGTGCCGCATGGTCCGGTCGAGAGCGAGCACCTGGTCGCCAACGCGGTCATGCGGGATGGTCTCTGACGTGCGACGACCTGGCTTTCTGCTTCCCACCCTGTTGATGCTCATTCCCATCGTCGTCCTGACCATTTTCACGCTGGTCCAACTGAGCACGGTGGAAAACGGCTTTGCCTTGCATGAGGCTCGCAGCCGCAAACTTTCCTACCTGGCGCAGTCCGGCAGCCGAATCGCCTTCTTCTCCATGGCGGCCGGCAACTTTCTATGGTCGACGCACGAGAGCGACGGGGTGACGGCCGCCCCGTCCGCCACCCTCCTCACGTGCGACGTACCGGGCGTGACCCTCGATCCGACCACCGGCTGGTACGTCTGGAGGTGGCAACCCGGCGATCCACCCGACCAGTCGTACACCGGCGATGGCAACCCCCAATCGTTCCGCTTCCAGGTCTACTATCCGATAGCAGGAACGTACCGCATCGTCTGTCAGGCCACCCTCGGGGGGCAGACTGAAGTGCAAACGGTCAACGGCCTGGTGGGCAGTGCCTACGCCTGGGCCTGGCTGGCGAACGGCGATCTTTCCGACCTGTGCCGTAATTCATCGTTCTCGCTGACCGGTCCGGTGCAAGCCAATGGCAACGCGTGGTTTTGTCCCATGGAGGCGGACGCGACGCTGGCCCTGGCGTCGGACAAGATCCAGGTCGCGGGGGACGCCATTCGATATTGCGATGCCTGGGGCAATCCGGATGGCCGGGGCAGCGTCACCATATCGAAGGGCAGCCAGACGGGGACGCCGACGCTCATGAACGGGGCCGCCCAGGGCGCCTTCGGACAGAACAATGCGTTCGATTGTTTCAATGTGGCCTGGCCGCAAACCGACACTAACGGGGCCATAGGTGTGTTCGGCGGGGTCTTGTCCGATCAGACGCTGGGGGCGTCGGCGGTCATTCCCAGCTCGGCGGCCTTCGCACCGGGCGGCTACTACGATCGTACGGCGGATCTTCACATCATCCCGGGCATGAAAGCTTCGTGGATCGGGAAGGAATCATTCACCAATGATGCCACTGGCCAGCAGGTGACCCTGGCCGTCCTCAATGTCCCGCTGCTCGGGGCCATCGGCAAGTGGCCCAAGAACGGGGTAATCTATGCCACGACGCCCATCGCTTTGGAGCATGCCGAGAATCTTCCTAAACCCTTGACGGTCGCATCCGATTGCGCCATCTACATTCACGGCTCCTTCAATCGGAAGTTCAGCACCGTGCCCCAACAGGCGGAGTGGCTCGCCAACGGCACCTCCTTCAACAAGCCAGCCGCCATCATGACCAGCGATCGCCTCTTCTTCTTGAGCGACGAATGGAGCGATACAGCATCGGGCATGCCGGTCGGAGGCCCCCTGCCGCTCTACGCAGGCGATTACAATGCCGCCAATCGCATCTGGGAGGTCAACGGGGCACTGGCCGACGGGGCCCCTGCCGTCGACATGGTCGGCTGGGTTCCGTCATGGCACGGAACAGCCAATCCCTCGTATCAGCCCACTGGCGACCCCCACACCGAGCCATTCCTCGAGGATCTGACCGGGGTCACGTGGCAACAGACGGGCAGTACGATAAGACTCCAGAACGCCTCCATGGCAGCGTTTGACAACTCGGATGCGGGTCCCGGGGTGACCCCGTGGATCGTCCAGCACGCCTACGTCGAACCCAACTGGAAATACACCTGGGATCCGAGCCTCGCGTCCGCACCACCGCCCGGTGGATTGAATACGGGGACCCAGATGACGTGGCAACAATCGAGCCCAACAGTGCCATAGATTTCGGAAAATTGTCTCCCCGGCATGGTTTGAAGACGTCTTAGGTTGGGTAGAAGACTATGTCTCGCCCGAGCGAACCGAGCGGGAATTAGGCCGGAGTATACTGCGGTGTCATTGACCGATACGGGAACGCCCGGCTAAACTGGAAGAGAATTATTCTAGCTGGAGGGGGTCTGCACGCATGCGGCTAGCGAACTGGGCAGGAGCCTTGGCCTTTGGGGTGGGCTTGATGATGGCCACCGGCGGCGTCGCCTCCGCCTGTCCGACGTTTACTCCCGCAGGCGATACGGATCTGTGCTGTCTCGGTGTCCCGTTGGGACAGCAACTCTGTTTCGTGCCCAACGGCAGCACCTACCAGAAGTCCTATGCCTGGCAGTGCTTTGGAAACCAACCCATCACGATAAAAGACATCAGCTTCGAATCAGCGACCTCCTTCCCGAGCGCATGTCTCTTTGCGAAGATCCAGCTTGGCACCACGAGCCGGCTGGGAACAGGGACCTGCTGCTCTGCCCACTGCCTATCTGGGTGTCTTTGCAATAACTTCAACCTGGGGTCGAACAAAACTGTTCTTTGTTCGAAGACGAGCGGTCTCAATGTGAGCAATA
>DASYBA010000212.1:0-7348 GCA_036501005.1 Candidatus Xenobia bacterium
ATCAGGTCTACGGGTCTAGAGTTTTCATGTCGCCGCACAGGGAGGGCCCGCCAGGTCGTCCCCAGCGGGGCGAAGGGAGTGTCCGTAAAGGACAGTCTCTGACTTTCTCTTATAACCTTGACAACCAGGACCATTTTGTTAAACTGCAATTTACGCTTGGTGTGTAGCTACAACGGACAGACTGTCCATTTCTGCTGGTAGGGTATAGCGAGGTCCATACATTGACCTGGCTTTTTTGCATTTCCGGAGGAGGCATAGCATGGGACTATTGAGACGGGTGGTGGAAACCAATAGCCGGGTGAACTTTGAGAAGATTCCCCACGCCATTGGCATTCCTAACCTGATTGAACTGCAGAAGATGTCGTATGACCAGTTCCTGGGCGACGGGATGAAGGAAGCCTTCAAGGATATATCCCCCATCGAAGACTTTACCGGCAACCTGCGCCTGGAGTTTCTCGACCATTCGCTCGACGAGCCGCAGTACTCCGAAGAAGAGTGCCGCGACCGCGACATGACCTATTCCCGTCCTCTCAAGGTCAAGGTGCAGTTGATCACCAAAGAGAACGGCGAGGTCAAGGAAGTCAAGGTCCAGGACATCTTCATGGGCGACTTCCCCTGCATGACCTCGAAGGGGACGTTCATCATCAACGGCGCCGAGCGCGTCATCGTCAGCCAGCTCGTGCGTTCGCCGGGCATCTACTTTGAAGAGGTGGTCGACCCGGCCACGACCCGCGTCACCTACAAGGCGACCATCATTCCGAATCGGGGCGCCTGGTTGGAGTTCGAGTCGGATACGACGGAACGGGTCGACGTGCGCATCGACAAGACCCGCAAGATCCCGGCGACGGTGCTCATCCGAGCCCTCGACTACGCGACGGACTACGAAATCCTCAAGCTCTTCAACGACGACCCCGTCATCGTCAACACCATGGCCAAGGACGGCGTGAAGACGCCGGAAGAAGCCTACATCGAAATCTACAAGAAACTCCGCCCGGGCGACATGGCGACGGTGGAGAACGCCCGCACGCAGTTGCGCAACCTGTTCTTCGATCCGAAGCGGTACCACCTGGGCAAGGTCGGGCGATACAAGCTGTCCAAGAAGCTGGGCAACAAGATCACCTGCCAGGAGTGCGGCACGCTGCACCGGCCCGGCACCATCAACTGCCCCGATTGCAGCGCCCTCCTCGAGTATCCTCAGACCCTGAAGCGGGAAGACATCGTTGGCGCGGTGCGCTACATGATCAACCTGATCAAGGGTGAGAAGGTGCTGGAGTCGACCGACGAGGCCATGTTCACCATTCCCGTCCAAAAGGACGACATCGACCACCTGGGCAACCGCCGCGTGCGAGCCGTCGGTGAGCTCTTGCAGAACCAGTTCCGAGTCGGTCTCCTCCGCCTCGAGCGAGTGGTCCGAGAGCGTATGTCGGTGCAGGACATGGAAACGGTGACGCCCCAGGCCCTCATCAACATTCGCCCGGTGGTGGCCGCCATCAAGGAGTTCTTCGGGTCCAGCCAGCTCTCGCAGTTCATGGACCAGACCAACTCGCTGGCCGAGCTGACGCACAAGCGCCGCCTCAGCGCCCTGGGGCCAGGCGGTCTGTCGAGAGAACGGGCCGGCTTCGAGGTGCGAGACGTCCACTACTCGCACTACGGCCGCATCTGTCCGATTGAGACCCCTGAAGGTCCCAACATCGGTCTCATCGGATCGCTGGCGACGTTCGCCCGGGTCAACGAGTTCGGCTTCATCATGACGCCCTACCAGCAGGTTCTGGACGGCATCCTGACCGGCCAGGTGGTCTACCTGGGCGCCGACGAGGAAGACGACCACGTCATCGCCCAGGCCAACACGCCGTTCGACGAGAAGGGCCGCATTCTGGACAACCGGGTGGTCGTGCGGGCCAAGCACGAAACCCAGATCGTGGCCAAGGACGAGGTCGACTTCATGGACGTCTCGCCCCGCCAGATCGTGTCGGTGGCGACTGCCCTGATTCCGTTCCTGGAGCACGACGACGCCAACCGAGCCTTGATGGGTGCCAACATGCAGCGGCAGGCGGTGCCCCTCCTGTCGCCCGAGGCGCCCATCTGCGGGACCGGCATGGAGACCCGCTCGGCCAAGGATTCCGGCACCCTCGTGGTGGCGGAGGAAGACGGCGTGGTCACCCTGGTGACGGCCACCAAGATCGAGATCACCAGCGACGAGGCCGAGGGCAAGGGCGCCAAGAAAGAGCCGCGCAAGAAGACCTACAACCTGCTCAAGTTCAAGCGTTCCAACTCGGGCACGTGCATCAACCAGCGCCCGGCGGTCCGCAAGGGCCAGAAGGTGCGAGCGGGAGACATCCTGGGCGACGGCGCGTCTTCCGTCGATGGCGAGCTGGCCCTCGGCCGCAACGTCCTGGTGGCGTTCATGCCGTGGGAAGGCTACAACTACGAAGACGCCATCCTGCTCAGCGAAGAGCTGGTGCGAGACGACGTGTTCACCTCCATCCACATCGAAGATTACGAGTGCGAGGCCCGAGACACCAAGCTGGGTGCCGAGGAAATCACTCGAGACATTCCCAACGTGGGCGAGGAAGCTCTCAAGGACCTCGACGAGCGGGGCATCATCCGGGTCGGCGCCGAGGTGCGGCCGGAAGACATCCTGGTCGGCAAGGTCACGCCCAAGGGCGAGACCGAGCTGACGGCCGAAGAGCGCCTGTTGCGGGCCATCTTCGGTGAGAAGGCTCGGGACGTGCGAGACACCTCGCTCAAGGTGCCGCACGGCGAGAAGGGCAAGGTCATCGACGTCAAGGTCTTCAGCCGCGACAAGGGTGACGAGCTGCCGCCGGGCGTCAACCAACTGGTGCGGGTCTACATCGCCCAGAAGCGCAAGATCCTGCAGGGCGACAAGATGGCAGGTCGGCACGGCAACAAGGGCGTCATCGCCAAGGTGATGCCGGTGGAAAACATGCCGTACCTGCCGGACGGTACCCCCATCCAGATCGTGCTCAACCCGCTGGGCGTGCCTTCCCGAATGAACATCGGCCAGGTGCTGGAAACCCACCTGGGCGGTGCGGGCTGGGAGCTGGGCATCCGCGTCGAGTGTCCCGTGTTCGACGGCGCCAAGGAATACGAAGTCAAGGACGTCATGAAGCTGGCGGTGCTCAAGCGAACGCTGGCGCTGAAGGGCTACAACTTCAACGGTGACGACGTCGACTACATCGTCACCCAGGAGAGCATCGTCAGCCGCATCAAGCGCTACCTGAAGGGGCTGCAGATCGTCGCTACCACGGCGGAGATCGAGGCCATGCTGAAGGAAAAGAAGCCGGCTGATGCGCTCAAGAAGCTCATCAACCAGAGCACCAAGGCCGACATGAACGCCATCCAGACCCTGCTGGTGCAGGAGACGCTCAAGGACCGCCTCGCGCAGGTTCTGCAGCGGCGCCGCATCAACCGGACCGAGACGGCCATCCAGGAACTGGCCGAGTTCATCGACGGCTGGCGCAGCATGCCCGAAGACGGCAAGCAGGTGCTGTTCGACGGCCGCAGCGGTGAGCCGTTCGACTGCCGCATCTGCGTCGGCCAGATCTACATGCTCAAACTGGCGCACCTGGTCGACGACAAGATCCACGCCCGCTCCACCGGCCCCTACAGCCTCATCACCCAGCAGCCGCTGGGCGGCAAGGCGCAGTTTGGTGGCCAGCGGTTCGGAGAAATGGAAGTCTGGGCCCTGGAAGCCTATGGGGCTGCCTACACGCTGCAAGAGCTGTTGACGGTCAAGTCCGACGACGTGGTCGGCCGCGTAAAGACCTACGAGGCCATCGTCAAGGGCGAGAACGTGCTCGAGCCGGGCGTGCCGGAGTCGTTCAAGGTGCTCATCAAAGAGCTGCAGAGCCTCTGTCTGGATGTTCGCATCCTGTCCGAAGACGAACTGGGCCGACTCAAGGAGATCGAGCTCAAGGGCGTCGAGGAGCAGGACATCAAGGCGACCGCCAAGGAGCTCGGCCTCGACATCGGCACCGAAGCCCTCGTTTCTTAGAGCCGTCAGCCATCAGCCGTCAGCCCCCAGGGGCCGGCTGATGGCTGATCGCTGATTGCTTTCACCGGGTTACGCATAGGAGATGCAAATAAGTGATTGACGTAAACAACTTTGAAGCGATGAAGATCGGGCTGGCTTCGCCCAACCAGATCCTGGAGTGGTCCTATGGCGAGGTCAAGAAGCCTGAAACCATCAACTATCGAACCCTGAAGCCCGAGCGGGACGGCCTGTTCTGCGAGAAGATCTTCGGTCCCATCAAGGACTGGGAATGCCACTGCGGCAAGTACAAGCGCATCCGCTTCAAGGGCATCATCTGCGACAAGTGCGGCGTGGAAGTCACCCGTTCGAAGGTGCGCCGCGAGCGCATGGGCCATATCGAACTAGCCTCGCCGGTGTCCCACATCTGGTACTTCAAGGGCGTGCCCAGCCGCATCGGTCTCCTCCTCGACATGTCGCCGAGAACCCTGGAGAAGGTCATCTACTTTGCTGCCTACGTCGTCATCGACAAGGGCGACACCCCGCTCGCACACAAGCAGCTCCTCACCGAGATGGAGTATCGCGAGTATCGGGAAAAGTATCGAGACGCCTTCAAGGCCGGCATGGGCGCCGAGGCCATCAAGGAACTGCTCATGCAGATCCAACTGGCGTCGCTCTACGACCAGCTTCGAGACGACGTCAAGAACCAGTCGGGGCAGAAGCGCTCCAAGGCCATCAAGCGCCTCGAAGTGGTCGAAGCGTTCCGCAAGTCGGGCAACAAGCCGGAGTGGATGATCCTCGAGATCGTGCCCGTCATTCCCCCCGAACTGCGCCCCATGGTGCAGCTCGACGGCGGCCGGTTTGCCACCTCGGACTTGAACGACCTCTATCGGCGAGTCATCAACCGCAACAACCGTCTGAAGCGGCTGCTGGATCTGGGCGCGCCCGAGATCATCGTGAAGAACGAGAAGCGCATGCTGCAGGAAGCCGTCGACGCGTTGATCGACAACGGCCGCCGGGGACGTCCGGTGACGGGCCCCAACAACCGGCCGCTCAAGTCCCTCTCCGACATGTTGAAGGGCAAGCAGGGCCGGTTCCGACAGAACCTGCTCGGCAAGCGCGTCGACTACTCCGGCCGTTCGGTCATCGTGGTTGGTCCGCATCTCAAGCTGCACCAGTGCGGTCTGCCCAAGGAGATGGCGCTGGAGCTCTTCAAGCCGTTCGTGATGAAGAAGCTTGTCGATCACGAGCTGGTGCACAACATCAAGTCGGCCAAGCGCATGGTGGAGCGGGTGCATCCCAAGGTGTGGGACGTGCTCGAGGAGGTCATCAAGGACCACCCCGTGCTGCTCAACCGTGCGCCGACCCTGCACCGCCTGGGCATCCAGGCGTTCGAGCCGGTGCTGGTGGAAGGCAAGGCCATCCAGATCCATCCGCTGGTCTGTACCCCGTACAACGCCGACTTCGACGGCGACCAGATGGCCGTGCACCTGCCCTTGTCGGCTGGCGCCCAGGCCGATGCCCGCATCCTCATGCTGGCGTCGAACAACATCTTGCTGCCGTCGTATGGAACGCCTGCCCCCGTGCCCACCCAGGACATGGTCATGGGCGTGTACTACCTGACCATCGAGAAGAACGACTCGAAGGGCCAGGGCAAGCGCTTCACGGACACTGACGAGGTCATGATGGCCTACGAGGCCGGAGAGGTCGAGATCCAGACGCCCATCCGGGTGCGACTGGAAGGCAAGATGACGGAAACCACCGTCGGCCGGGTGATTCTCTACCGAGGCATTCCGGAAGACAGCGGCATCAAGTTTGCCAGTCTCAACAAGACCATCAACAAGAAGGGCATGTTGAAGCTGGTGGCGGCCTGCCATCGGGCCTTCGGCAACGCTCGCACCGCCAAGCTGCTGGATGCGCTGAAGGAGGTCGGTTTCCGCTATGCCACCCAGGCTGGCACGACCATCTCGGTCGAAGACATCCAGATCCCGCCGGAGAAGCCAGAACTGCTGGCTGCCTCCGACCGGCGGGTGGAGCACACTGAGAAGTTGTTCCGTAAGGGCCTCTTGACGGACAAAGAGAAATTCCGCCACATCACCGAGATCTGGTCGAAGTGTACCCTGGACGTCGAAATGGCCATGATGCGGCACCTGGATCGATTGAACCCGGTGTACATGATGGCCACCTCCGGCGCTCGAGGCAACCCCGCCCAGGTGAAGCAGATCGCCGGTATGCGAGGCTTGATGGCTGACCCGTCGGGCCGCATCATCCCGCTGCCGATTCGAGCCAACCTGCGAGAGGGTCTGTCGGTTCTGGAGTACTTCATCTCCACGCACGGGGCTCGTAAGGGTCTGGCCGATACGGCGCTGCGAACCGCCGACTCGGGGTACCTGACCCGCCGACTCATCGACGTGTCGCAGGATATCATCATCCGGGAGTTCGATTGTGGCACCCTGGAAGGCATTGACGTCCGCGCCGTTGAGGAGGGGCACGAACCCATTGTGCCCCTGGGTGAGCGCATCACCGGGCGCCTGGCGGCAACCGACATCGTGAATCCGCAGACGGGAGAGGTCATCATCGGTGAGAGCGAGATGATCGAAGAGGAAGCCTCCGACCTGATCGTGTCGCTGGACATCAGCCCGGTGACCATCCGTTCGGTACTCACCTGCCGCACCCGCCGCGGGGTCTGCCAGAAGTGCTATGGGCGCAACCTGGCGACCGGCAAGCTGATGGAAATCGGGGAGACGGTGGGGATCATCGCCGCCCAGTCCATCGGCGAACCCGGTACGCAGCTTACCCTGCGAACCTTCCATACGGGGGGTGTGGCCTCCGAAGACATCATCAGCGGTCTGCCCCGCGTCGAAGAGCTCTTCGAGGCCCGCAAGCCCAAGGGCTCGGCGCCCATCGCCGAGATCGACGGTATCGTGCAACTGGGTGAGGAGAAGCGCATGCGCAAGGTCCTCATCAAGGGGACGGGCGGCGAGGAGCGCTCCTACCTGGTGCCCATGGCCTCCCGGCTGCGGGTCGGCGCGGGCGACCACGTCGAGGCTGGCTTCCAGCTCCACGAGGGCACGCTGAACCCTCACGACGTGCTGCGGGTACGCGGCGTCAACGAGGTGCAGAAGTACCTGGTGGACGAGGTCCAGCGAGTGTACCGCTCGCAGGGCGTGGACATCAGCGACAAGCACGTCGAGGTCATCGTGCGGCAGATGCTGCGCAAGGTGAAGCTGGACGAAGCGGGCAACACCGAGTTCCTGCCGGGCGGCATGGCCGACCTGCACGCGGTGGAAGAAGCCAACGCGCAGATGGAGAAGGAGAAGAAGAAGCCGGCCACCTGGCACCCCATGCTGATGGGCG
>DASYBA010000213.1:0-3014 GCA_036501005.1 Candidatus Xenobia bacterium
GAGCTGGGGCAGCTCCATGGCTTCCATCTGCAGAGTCGAGACCGAGCGGGCCAGGTTCCAGAAGTACTGTTGGTCGGTGTCTCCGTACAGGGTCACGCCCTCGGACAGGCGGCGAAACGTGTCGAGGAGAAGGGCGTCGAACACGATGATGTGGTCCCAGGTCATGGCGTTGAAGCCCATGGTGCTGACGAAGACGTAGGGGGTCACCACCTTGTCGGGGTTGGGATAGACATCAGCCAGGTGGGGCGTCAGCCGATTGAAGATGCGTTCGAACACTCGATCCGAGCGGTGATCTCGCATGAAGTTGTGATTGAAATAGGTGAGGACGGCTTGATCCTGCTGGGCGAGGGCGGCGTCGACGTTGAACTGGGCGAGGACCGCAGGAGAGGTGAGGAGCAGGGCCGCCATGATGAGACCGGCCACCAGTTTCCGAGGCATGCCGCATCTTTGGTGACTGCCCGACGGCAACCCTTTTTTCAACGGGCTGCCGCCCCCCATCCGCTTCGCTGGGGCCCCCCCGGTTCTGGTCGACAGTAAGGACAAACCAGCATCAGCCTGTTCGGGCAAGGGTCTGATGCGGGGATCGAAAGGAATATTCGGACCTAGCGAGAAGCGCGACGACTGTGCAGATTGAACGGTTGAAGATAGGCGTCATCGTCGTGCTCGTGACGGTCATGGCCTGGCTGTGTGGAGACCTGACCAGTCACGCCATCGCTTTGTCCATGGCGGTGCCGCCTCCCGTGGTCGTCAAGAAGGCGGTGGCGGGCGCCATGCCCACGCCGGCTCCGGTCGAGAAGGTGGTGGCCGACACTCGAGCCTTGTTTGCTCCGCCCCCCGAGGCGCTGCCCACACCCGGCCAGACGTCGGCAACTCCCGCGGCCCCGGCCGGCCCGTGGGATGACTGGCTGGCCGATCCGCAGCACAATTTGACCCTCATCGGGACCATGGCCAACGATCAGTACGCCATCGCCATCGTCATGGCCGGGGGGCAGCAATACGCCATCGAACTGGCGGAGGCCCTGGGGGCATGGCGGGTGGTGGAAGTGTCCGATACGCAGGTCGCCTTTCAGCGGGGCTCGACCCGCACCTTGCTGCAACTGCCCATGCTGGCGCCGGCGCCGACCGCCACGCCGCCGACGATGGCCAACGGCTTCACCCAGCGCTTCAATCCGACGCTCCGCAATCCGTTGTTGCACGTCCGGCAGGGCAGTGGAGGCGTCAAGATCCTGGACCGGACCGAGGTCAACGCCGCCATCCACGACCCGGGCGGCATTGCCCGCGACCTGCGCATGGACCCCATCGCCAAGGATGGCCAGCCGTACGGCATCAAGTTCAACTACCTGGCGCCGACCAACATGTTCTCGTACCTGGGCCTGCGGCAGGGCGACGTGCTGTTGAGCATCAACGGCCAGGACCTGCGCAACCAGGACGACGGCATTCGGGCCTATCTGATGCTGCAGAACGAGAACAGCCTGAACATCCACCTGGAGCGCAACAACCAGCCCATGGACCTGCACGTCGAGATCCAGTGAGACGACCTGGCTTTACGCTGATCGAGGTCCTGGTCGCCCTGTTCATTTTTGCTCTCGTCATCGTGCCGTTGATCCAGACCCAGCTTCTGGCGGGGCACGCGGTCATTCGCATCCGGGAGCAACGCGAGGCGCTGGCGCTGGCGTGCACGAAGCTGGATGAGGTGCAGCATCAGACGACGGTGTCCGGCTCGACCCAGACGGTGAACGGCTACCAGATCGTGGTAACGTCGGCCCGCATGACAGGGCAGAGCCTGCCGTTGAACCGTATCGGTGTCGAAGTTCGCATGGGCAACCAGACGCTGGCCTCGGTAGCCTCCTATCGAATGTAGTCACGCTTCGATCTGGAGACGGGCCCGTGAGTCCGTTTCCCGCCCACTGGGACGTCATCAGCCAGGCCCTGGGCGTCCAAGGCCCAGTCGCTACGTCGGCCGAACTCTTCTTCATGCGAGATCATTGGGCGATCGCTGCCACCCTCGACGCCAGTGCCCGACTGCGTGGTGTCGACGACCCCGACCTTATGCAGTGGATCGCCTTCATGCGGCTCCCCATCCAAGACGCCCGCTTCTTCGAGAACGTCGTCCTCATCTGCACCCTTCCCACCGCACTGCACTGCCAGGTCGATGGCCGTCCGCACAACCCCGGCGGACCCGCGGTCGTGTGGGCCGACGGCGACGAGGACTGGTTCCTGGATGGCGTCCGCGTCGGTGCCGACCTGGTCCGGCGCCCGACCGCCAACGCCATCCTGCAGGAGCCCAACGTCGGGGCTCGGCGCACGCGCATCACCCTCATGGCGGCGATCTCCTCATCATCCAAAGCCCCATCCCCAGGGGCGCCGAGCCCCAGCCCGGACGCACCCTGGCCCGAGGCGAGGCGACCGGTCACGCCCACGTGCTCACCCACGGCCGCCTTTTCACGCATGCCGGCCACCTCTACTTCCGAGCCCGCCGGCCCACGGCTTTGACCCACCCGGAGCACCACCGTATCGACCTGCCCGCCGGTGCCTATCGAGTGCAGCGACAGAGGGAATACGAGCCGGTCCGTGTTCGCTACGGGCGCGACGAAAGGAGGAAGCGGCCTCAGTCGCCAAGGCCCTGACCATGACCGAACTGGTAGCCGAGTTTCTGCAGGAAGGTCAGGAGACGCTGGCCGCCGTGCGCGCCGACCTCGCACAGCCGGATGCGGGGGGCCGCATTGCTCGCCGTCTCCAGTCGCTCAGCGACGCGGCCGGATTTCTCGGCTTCTCCCGAGTGCAGTCGACCATTGCCACCGGCCTCGCGCACCCCCAGGATATCGAGTCGTGCCTGGGCACCCTGGAAGATCTCTTCGGCTCTATCGAGCGAGACGGCACCGAGACCCTGTCGACGCCGGCGACGCCGCCTCCCGCCGCGGAGGGCGACCTCCTCCAGGACTTCCTGCTGGAGGCCGAGGAACACCTGGCCGCCGCCGAGACCTGCCTGGCCCGCCTCCAGACGGCGCCCGACC
>DASYBA010000214.1:0-3915 GCA_036501005.1 Candidatus Xenobia bacterium
AGATGGCCCGTGCCCTGGCCGAGAGCCTGTATGGTCCGGGCCCGCACGAGATCGAAGACCTGATCTTCACCCAGCCCATGGAGATTCCCGACGGTGAGAGTCGGCGGATGCAGGTCCATCTCGTCCGACAATCGCCCGACATGGCCCGTTTTGAAGTGCACAGCCAGCGCACGGCAGACGACGAGTGGCAATCCCACGCCTCCGGCGTCTTGCACGCCGGGCATCCGTCCGATATGTCGGCGGCCAGCCCGCGGGCGACCGTGGAAGCGCGATGTCGGGTGGAAAAAGATGGGTTCTATGAGCGCTCGAACGGGCTGGAGTTGGGCCCGGCGTTCCAAGGCATCACCCGACTCAGCCTGGGGCAGAAAGAAGCATGCGCCGAGCTGGCGCTGCCTGCCCATCTGGACCACGACGGCTATGGCGCCATGCCGCCTTTCCTGGATGCCATGGTGCAGGCGACCGCCGGCCTGCTGCCGTCGGATGAATTGTTTCTCCCCTCGGCCGTGCATCGGTTCTTCTGTGTCGACCGGCTGCCGGAGCAAGTGTGGCTGCATATCGAACTGCTCGGCCAGACGGCCGAAGGGGGCACCGCCCAACTGCGGGGGTACGACCAAAACGATGCGCTGGTGGTGCTGCTGGGGGAGGTTCAGCTTAAACGAGTGGACCGACGGCAGACTGCGGCCAACTGGCTGTATTCGGTCGCGTGGCGGCCGGCGCCCCCGCCCCAGGAGACGGCCGAAGGGCACGGGCACTGGCTGGTGGTGGGCAAATCCGACCTGGCGAACCGGCTGGCACAGCATCTGGAGACGCGACCTTTGTCGCCTGGCCCCGGCCTGGAGGAGGCGCTGGCCGGAGGGACGCCCCTGCGCGGGGTGGTGTGTCTTTTCGAGGAAGACGCCGTGGACCGCCAGGATCAGACCTGTGGGGTCGTGTTGCATCTGGTGCAGGCCCTGCTGCGAGCGGGCATCTCCGAGCTGCCCGCCTGGTGGCTGGTGACGCGGGGCGCCCAGTCGGTCCAGGCTGAGGCTCCGTCGCTCCAACAAGCGCCCCTGTGGGGCCTGGGCCGAGTCGTGCAGCGAGAACATGCGGAGTTGCACGCCCGGCTGGTCGACCTGGACCCGGCGGAGGCCGACGGGCTGCCCACCCTCCTCCGGGAGCTGGGCACCGCCGATCCCGAAGACCAGGTCGCCTGGCGGAACTCGCAGCGTTACGTCCCCCGTCTCGTGCACACGACGGTTCCGAAGAGAGAGCCGGCGACCATCCGAGCTGAGGCGACCTACCTGGTGACCGGGGGGCTGGGCGCCCTTGGCCGCCTGGTGACCGAGTGGCTGGTGGTGCAGGGGGCCCGGCACGTGGTGCTGACCGGGCGTCGGGTTCCGGATGCGGAGGCGCTGGCCTGGCTGGGCTCCCTGCGAGCCTCGGGGGCGGAAGTCCAGGTATCGCCCGTCGACGTGTCTCGGGCCGACCAGGTGGAGGGGTTGTTCTCTCGCATGGCGGCCACCATGCCGCCCCTGGCCGGGGTGCTGCACCTGGCCGGGGTGGTGGATGACCGGATGCTGGCGTCGCAGACCTGGGACGGATTTGCGGCGGTGCTGGCGCCCAAGGTGCTGGGCGCATGGCATCTGCATCAAGCCACCGAGAAGCTGCCGCTGGATTTCTTCATGTTGTTCTCTTCGGCGGCTTCGCTGATGGGGGGGCCGGGCGGGAGTTATGCCGCTGCGAACGCCTTTCTGGATGCCCTGGCGGTCTGGCGCGCGGCGCGCGGGTTGCCCGGGGCCGCCATCAACTGGGGCGCCTGGTCGGTGGGCGTGGTCGAGACGGATCAAATGTGGCAGCGTCTGGCCGCCCAAGGGTGGAACGTGATTGAGGCTGAGGCCGGCCTGATGTGGCTCGGACAATTGTTGCGGCACCAGGGCGAGGTCGCGGTCCTGGCGGTCGACTGGAAGCGCATGCGGGCCCGCCTCGAGGGGGCCACGCTCCCTTTCCTGACGGAAGTGTTGGGGAGGACGGCCCGGGTCGACAAGACGCCCTCACGTTCCGAACTGCTCCTCCGCCTGCAGGCGTTGCCGCCGGAGAAACAGCGAGCCCTGCTGCTGGAAGTCGTGCAGGCCCAGGTGGCGCGGGTGTTGGGCCTGGGGTCGCCGGCCGAGGTGGGCACGCGGCAACCGCTCCGGGACATGGGGGTGGAGTCTCTCGTGGCGGTGCAATTGAGCAACGCCCTGGGGGCGGCGCTGGCACAGAAACTGCCGGTCACGCTGGCGTTCGACCATCCGACCGTCGAGCGGATGGCCGATTACCTTTTGGGACGGTTCTCGCTGGCAGTACCGGTGTCCCGTCCGGTGCCGGCGAGGCCGGCCAGGACGGATGAAGGCCTCGCCGTTATCGGTCTGGCATGTCGTTTTCCCGGCGCGGCCAGCAGTCCGGAAGCTCTGTGGCGCCTCCTGGCCGATGGCGTCGATGCCATCACGGAGGTGCCGCCAGAACGCTGGGACGCGGCCGCGTACTACGACCCGAACCCGCAGGCCCAGGGCAAGATGGTGACCCGGTGGGGCGGATTCCTGAACGACGTCGACCGCTTCGACCCGGCCTTCTTCGGTATTGCCCCGCGGGAAGCGATCAGCATGGACCCGCAACAGCGCCTGCTCCTGGAGACCAGTTGGGAGGCCTTGGAGCACGCCGGCCTGATCCCCGGACAGTTGGAAGGCAGCCGCACCGGCGTCTTCGTCGGCATCTCCATGTCCAACTACCACGACATGGTCTTTAATGCCATGCAGATCGACCCGTGGACCGCCACCGGCAACTCCCTCAACGTGGCGGCCGGCCGCCTGTCCTACGTGCTGGGGCTGCAGGGGCCCAGCATGGCGGTGGACACCGCCTGTTCTTCCTCGCTTCTGGCCATCCATCTGGCCTGCCAGAGCCTGTGGCGGGGGGAATGCGAGCTGGCGCTGGCCGGAGGTGTGAACCTGACGCTGGCCCCGGAGACCACCGTCGCCCTGTCAAAAATGCAAGCCATGTCACCGACGGGCCGCTGCCATACCTTCGATGCGGGCGCCGATGGCTATGTGCGAGGCGAGGGCTGCGGCGTGGTGGTGCTCAAGCGCTTGTCGGACGCGCTGCGGGACAACGACCCGGTGCTGGCAGTGGTGCGGGGCAGTGCCACCAACCAGGACGGCCGCTCCAGCGGCCTGACCGCCCCCAACGGCCCCGCCCAGGAGGCTGTGATTCGCGAGGCGCTTACCCGAGCGGGCATCGCCCCGGCCCGGGTGGGCTTCGTCGAGTGTCACGGGACGGGCACCCCGCTGGGAGACCCCATCGAGCTACAGGCCCTGGGGGCGGTGCTGGGGCAGGATCGGCCGGCCGATCACCCGGTGCTGGTCGGCTCCATCAAGACCAACATCGGCCATACTGAAGCGGCGGCGGGGGTGGCCAGTCTCATCAAGGTCGTGCTGGCTCTGCAGCACGAAGCCATTCCTCCGCACCTGCAGTTCAAGGATCCCAGCCCGCACATTCCGTGGGAGCAACTGCCGGTGCAAGTGCCCACCGGCTTGCACCCCTGGCCGGCGGACCAGCGGGTGGCCGGCGTCAGCTCGTTCGGGTTCTCCGGCACCAACGTCCACGTGGTGGTGGAGGAGGCGCCGGCCCAGACGGTGCCCGCGGCGGAGCTCCAGCGCCCTCTGTTGCTGCCCTTGTCGGGGCGCAGTACGGCCGCGCTGCGGCAGTCGGCGGCCGAGTGGGCCGACGTGTTGCAATCATCCGATACGGTGGGCGACCTGTTGTACACGGCGGCGGTGCGCCGCACGCATCACCCGCACCGCCTGGCGGTGGTGGGGAATAGCGCGGCAGACCTGGTGGCGGGGCTGCAAGCCTTCGCGCAGGGTCGCTCCTATCCGGGCCTGGTGAGCGGGCAGGCGGACG
>DASYBA010000215.1:0-2005 GCA_036501005.1 Candidatus Xenobia bacterium
CTGCCCTCCCAGCACTCCTCCAGGATGGGCCCCAGCGCATCGGCAGCCGCCTTGCGAACCCCCACCGACTGCTGGGCATCATCCAGCAGCCCCAGGACGATCTCCCCCAGTTCATCGTCCATGAGGTCGGTGACCAGACCCAGCGCGATCTCCGCCTCATCGCCTTTGAGACCGCGCTTGATCAGCTCCCGAGCGTTCTTGGGCCATTCTTCCGGATCCCGGTCGACGAGCTCCTGGAGGGTGACGGTCTTAGACATGCTGCAGGTTGTGACGCTTGATGATGGCGTCAAACCAGACGTTGGCCAGCTTCTCCTGGGTCGTGTTCTGCCGCAGCCGTTCGTTGAGGTGCTTCCAGTCCACGTGGTCCATGTGCTGGTCTTGATTGAAGCACGTGAACACGTACTTTTCCTTGCCCGTCACGGGATCGACGTGGCGCTGCAGACACTGCGCGCACACTTCTTTCATCATGCACTGCATGGGCGAGTTGATGGAAGCAATGGCCTCATGGTTCGGATTGATGTACTCCTTGAGAGCCCCGTAGCGGGCATTCTTCACCGCCGCCATCATGCGGTCCGAGCCGATGGCCAGAATGCGGTTCGTCTCGGTCAAGGGGAAGAGCTGTGCACCCAGCTCGCCTTTCGCATACGCCACCGTCGCCTGCACGATGTTGCCGACGAAGCTGCGGTCTTGCGGACGCTGCGCGGGAATGGCCGGGTCGACGTCGACCGCCCAGATGACCTGGTCGCAGGCCGCCTCGATGTCGGCCCGGTGGAACAGATCCTGCGGGTTCTTGTACCCGGCGACATAGAGCACCTTGCTGCCCGCGTCCTTCATCGCCCGGGCGATGGAGAACAACACGGCGTTGCCCAGGCCGCCCCCGAAGAGCAGCACGTTCTCGCCCCCGCACACCTCGCTGGGAAATCCGGTCGGGCCCATGGCCACGACCTCTTCGCCCGGCTTCAAGAAGCCGCACAAGCGGGACGACAGCCCGAGCTCCAGGGCGATGACCGACAGCAACCCCTTGTCCTTGTCAACCCACGCCCCGGTCAGCGCGATGCCCTCCATCTGGAGGCGCTTGCCGTCGACGACCACGCTGTTCGACTCGTAGTTCTGGAATCGATAGAACATGCCGGGCTTGAAGTTGCGCGCCGCTTGCGGGGCTCGCACCACCACCTCGATGATGGTCGGCGTCAGCCGAATGACTTCCTTGACGATCACTTTGAGCTGATCGTCGAGCCGGGCCACCAAGGCCTTCCAGTCGGCATCCCGCTTGGGCTGGTCGGCGGCGGATAGCCTGGCCAGTTCAGGAGCAAACACCCCCCGCACAGCCTGCGCCCCGTACTTGCCCGAGGCGACCGCCTTGACGACGCTGCCCGCGTAGACCGGATGGTTGTCTCCATAGAACGAGATGAGGTGCCCGTCTTTGTGGTAGCTGGTGAAGAAGCCCTGGTCGGCCGGCGTCTGCTGGGCTGGCTCCAGCTTGCCGTCGACCCACTTGTAGCCCTTGAAGAAGCGCCCTTTGGCATCCAGCTCCAGCCGGCCCGGCTGCTCCTTCTCGTAGATCACGTTGGGCGAGGTGCCCGCGGCCACCAGCACCGAGCGGGCGGGCAGTTCGGCGATCTCGCCGCCCGGCTTCCACTCGCCGCCGCCGCAGTCGGTCATCTTCTCAAAGCGGATGGCCTTCAGCGAGCCGTAATCGTCGGTCACGGCCTCCCGGGGATCCATGCAGTCGACATAGGTAATGCCCTCTTCAAGGGCCTTGATGATCTCCTCGTGGTTGAGCCGATAGGCTGGGGCATCCTGCATGCGCTTCCGATACACCAGGGTGGACCCGCCCCATTGACGACACAACGAAATAACGTCCGCATCGCGACTCTCGGCCGCCGCCTTCTCGCGCTCGTCTCGGATGGCCCGCCCGTGGGTCAGGAACTCGTCGAGGATCGTCTTCTCCTCCGGGTTGAGCCGATCCATCAGGTACTTCTCGCCCAGCTCCGCCACGATCTCT
>DASYBA010000216.1:0-5002 GCA_036501005.1 Candidatus Xenobia bacterium
CTCGGCGTCTCCATAGATCCGGCCTTTGTCGTCCTGCAGCGTCGCCTCTAGCAGGCGAATCACGGGGTGCTTCTGGCCGAGCGCATAGCCAGCCTCTTGCTTCACCCACTCGGAAGGTAGTCCGTCGCCTTCATCCGTCCAAATGGAAACCGTTAAACGGCAGGATTCGACTTTGGATTTCACCTTCTCGGAGACGGACGTCGGCTCAGGATCGTCGCCTTCGACAACGTCAAATCCGAGGCTGGTAATCACATGTCTGAACTTGTCGATGAGACTTTGATTGTGCAACCCAAATGAGTAGGACAAGAAGACCTTCGGTTTGCCGCCACTCATCGACTGCAGCTCGTTTGCCGAAAAGTTGCCCGCCACACCTATCGCCTTGGTGATGGCTTGAATGGACTGTTCGATGGCCGGACCTTTCAGAACCCATTCCGTTGTAGCCGGCGGCGCCAGCGCTTGATCTATCACGCTGTACGTGCGTCCAGCCACCGTACCGGTGAGGTATACATTCGGGAGATTTAGCAACAACTGGGCAAGCCGTCCGTGTTGTTCAGTCAGAGTCTCCCGGAGTTGAATCTCGGTGACGGCAACGCTCTTTTCGGGGCGCATATGCTCGCGCTCCGCCCGCACCATTGCGGAACAGACCTCCGAATACCGCTTCAACCCAGTGAGGAGCTCCCTCAGTTCTTCTAACCTGCCCGCCATTCAATCCTCTCCCCTCATCGTGAGCCTCAACCGCCGGCAAGCACCGTCAGGCTACATTGGACCCCATCCACCCTTGCCGTGATTGATCTCCTCCAGTCCTGGGAATATCACCTCGTGCCAGAACTGGTAGTGATCAGGAGCACGTGGAGCTGGGTGATCTTTGAACCACTGGTTCAGGGTGTCTTTATCGACTTCACGAAGTACCGTGTGGACCGGTCCATGGTTGCAACCGAACAAGACCTCATACCGTAGGTCTTCGGTGAAGGGACCCCTGAGGTCAACGTGGGCAAGGCCGCAGGCCGGTGCGCAAAACGGCGGGATGCGATAGGCCGGTGTCGCAGTCAATGATTGTTGCGCCACATTGCCTGTATGGCAGACAAACCCCGGGTTGCTGTCACTATCCAGAACAAGCGCAAAGAGGCTCGTGCGACTGGGTAGACTAACCTTCCAGGTAACGTACGAGTCGGCCGCCGGCCGCGAGCCAAGGTTCTCGAGCGTAAGACCGAGCAAGCAGGTGGATTGAGAAGGCTGCATGCCCCGATTGTTCAGTTGCACACCCAGTCGCACATCGGTTCCTGGCATGCGGCCAAACATGGCAGCCAGAACTCCATGCGGAACGTGCGAGAACGAAGACCCTGCACGCATGTAGTAGTATTGACTGCCCTGAATTGCGCGCAGGGGGACGACGGGCGACTCCGGAATGTAAGTCACGGCGTACCCCTCAGTTGGACTTCCGCAATCGATCGCCTTGTTCAAGACCGTTGGGTGTGCCGGAGTGGTCGACCGCGAAACTGCGTTTTCCAGCAGGCTGACAAATCTCTTGTACTCAGGGATGGGCTTCTTGGCTTCGGCAACGTCATCGCACTCGACACCCCATATCAATATCCCTCCTCCAGCATTTCCGAACCCCGAGATTGCTTTCGCGAGGGTGTCCTGCTCCTTGATTCCGAGCGATTTTCCTGTGCCACCCTGGGGCGACTGCTTGAAGTCCAGAAAGAGCGACTCGGCCACCCGGTCGGCAATCATCTGATCGATTGCAGCCGCACCGCCGCTGCAAAGCAAATTGAAGAGATCCTCCGCCCTACTCATCGGTCTGCTTCTGCCTCCTGTCGGCGATCATCCAACGTGGAAAGCGGATCTCCCCCTACAGCACTAAATAATGGCCGCCTGGCGGCTATCCTCTGGGGTTCCAGGACCAAGAGGAAGGAACGGCATAGCCCACCCGCCTCCGGCCAGTCGTGAATACCCCCACGGGAAAGGCGGGTGCCGAGGTCGGATTCGTGGAGACACATTGATAGGTTCGATCGCGGGCGGGAGCTCAGCGCGGGTGGCCGAACCACCGCATGATGAGTAGGAACCACCATGGTTCGGTATAGCACGCATGCGATGCGGCAGATGCGGACCCGCCACGTCGGCCCGGCGGAGGTGGAGGCCGTTCTGGCGAATCCCGAGGAGGAGTACCCGGGTGAAGGGCAGTCGATCATCTACGTGGCCACTGTTGGCGGTCGCCGAATCAAAATCTACTGGGTGATGGCCGGTCAGGACTTCCTGGTAATCACCGTGGCCGTGAGGGGAGAATGAAGCATGTGGAAGACGGAGCACATCCAGGAGGGCGACATCTACTTCATCCAGGTCCGGGAAGGCGAGGTCGCCAAGACGTTGGAGCGAAAGCCTGACATCCTGGTTGACCTCGACGCCCAGGGCAAGGTTCTGGCCATCGAGGTTGTGGGCTCCAGCACGACACCGGTCGGGGCGCTAATGAGCGTGTTGAACGAGTTCGGCCTGGTGGAACACGCCAGCGCCGCTTGACCAGCAAACTCATTTTCGGGGGGCCATGAGACTCAGTCGCCCTGCATTTGGCGGCGCTCCTGGATGGCTGGCCCCTCCCAGCGCTGCCAGTCTCCCATCAGCCGTCTCCACATGACGGCCCTGCCCCTGGCTCGCCGCCAGGCCCGATCTCGAGGAATGGTGGCCACCTTCCCGCCCGGTTCCCCCGGGCTATTCTTCCATCCCTCCAGGCAATTTGCCTGGAGGGTGCTCGTGGCCTCGTGGAGCTGGCTCATGGCGCATCCAACGACAACCTTCCTAGTTCGACTGTAACTGGATCTTGGGAGATCCAGAGGTGACCGGTAATACATGTTATCGAACACGTCGGCTGTCCGATAACATGTATTACCGGTCAAAAAAGCAAGCATTGAAGCCATTGTGTCTCATTCTGAGGTGTTGACGGGAATGAGGATACGCCTTACAATGCAATAGAGGCAGGCGCCAACAATGCAGCCTGCCCGCCGTACCCGTTGAGAACGGGGGTCGGCTACTGCATTGGAGGTAGATCATGGATTTGGTTGAGATAGTGCGGACGGCCCGCTTGTTCGCCAGCCCGCTCACCTGCAAGCCCGCTGCATTCCTGGGCGCCGTCCTTTTGATCATGGCCATCTGGTGGGTGATGACGTCAAACTTCGACCTGGCGCTACGCTTTCACGTGACGCGTTCGCCAGGACTTTCTGGGCCCCCACCAGCGGCGGCAAGCAATGGCACGGCCCGCTGCGGTCATGGCCGCCGCGTCCTCGCCAGCCGGAGTAGCGCCTTCTCCCGCCGTCGGCGATGAGCGACCAGCTCCACGACCGCAGGCCTGGTTGCTGCCAGCCTGGCGTGGAAGTTGAGCTTTTGAATGCGGAGCGTGTACCTGTCAATGTCGTGCGGGTACGGCGGCCGTGACGCGTTGAGGGAGAAGAGGGTGGCAATGGCTCCCGAGTCACCGCAATCCAATAGGCGGCCGACCTCCTTCACGTCGATCCAGGGGTCCGCCAGCTCGGAAGAGGGCAGCCGCATAAGACACGACTCCGCCAGCTCGGCCAGGCGCCCGATCTGCTTGCCTAGCAGACGGAACTGCTGGTGAGCCTCACGCCATAGCTCGTCATTGCCCACGCTGTCGAGACCCTTTGTAACTCGGCGTGATCTCGTATTTGAACCACTCGTCCAGGTCGTTGAGACGCACCCGGATTAGCTTTCCCTGGACGTGGCTCGGGAATCTGGACTGCTTGCGATCCAAGTGCAGCTTCCGTACCCGTCCTTTCGATATGCCGAGGTGCAGGGCCACCTCGTCCAGCTTGAGCCAGCGGTTGGCGGTTGGGTAGCGCGTGGGCTGCTGCTTTTCATTCAGGATGGCCTGCAGCAAGCCATACACCAGCTCGGTGAACTGCTCGAAGCGTACGTTGAGTACCTTCAGCTCCTCCACGAGCATGGTGAGTCGCTTGTCCTCATCGGCGGCCGGTACGGTCGGTGGGACGGCGTCGCCCGGAAGGAAGCTTGGAACGATGTCGACGCGCGGCGCATCTGTCGGGGGCGCGGGAACGGCAGGGGTCGAGTTCATAGGAAGCATGGCAGCCGTGCTTCGTAACGGGGCGCCGACTTCCCTATCAGACAGATCCCCGGCCAAGACGAGGAGTTCTCGAAACCGAGGTGAAGCCGGTCTCACCGAGATCGTTGTAGGAGGTCGGACCCTTGAATCCGCAAGAGAACACACAGCCATCATATAGCCGCCAGGAGCACCCGCGCCGTGGCGAGGCGCTCGAACTATGGAAATCGACCTACGGAGCCGCGGGTGCACGCTGGAGCGGCCTCATGCTCTACCGCGAGCAACTGGTACAGGTCTTAGCCCTGGCGGTGGATCTTCGACGCCGGCTCATCGCCGAACAGCACTTCAACACCGACTATTCAAACCTGGACCCGGACGGAGAGATGTTCCAGCGGCAGATTGTCGAGACCTACCTCAGGATTCAGGTTGAGCACCTTGACGTCTCCACGACCCTGATGGCCTATGCTGTCTTGGAGATGGTAGTAGGCCGCTGCCTTCGTATTGCTTTTATGATGGAGCCCAATGACTGGCTCGACAAATTCGAGAAGCAGGCAACCATCACGCTCTCCGAGCTAAAGAGTAAGCCGCACAACCAGATCCTACACGAGAAGTTCGAGGACTATCTCCGCTCTGTCCGGTTCCCGAAGAAGGTCGATCTTCTCTGGAAGGTGTGCTCTGCCACTATCGGACGGGTCAGAAAGCGATTCGACGACGTTCCGGACCATACCGAACTCCAAGTGATCGCCAGGTGGAGAAACGAGGTCATGCACTCGGCTGAGAAGCACATCCCGGTCCTCGACGCGCCGCAGAAACTGCAGTACCTCTTCTCCGCCCATCACACCACGCTGATGCTGGTCGACCTGCACTTCAATCTGGGCGGCCACTTCAGCACGGAGCCCGACCCGCCCGACAAGGATGAACAACAGTGATCGCCAAGGA